>JAGBXE010000099.1 GCA_017629455.1 Kiritimatiellia bacterium | reverse complement strand
TTGTGGATCTTGCCGGTATAAAAGAGGATACGTTCGGTAGTCGTGGTCTTGCCCGCGTCTATATGGGCAACGATACCGATGTTACGCACTTTTGAAAGGTCTTGGCTCATATGCGAATGTTAAGTCGGGGTTTTAAGGTTGCGGCAATGTTGCGCGCCTTTACGCTTTAGGCTTGCAGCACGGGCAGGAAGAGCATTTCCCTTTGAGCGAAACTTCTTTGCCCGTCCAGCAGTAGGTGCAGAGTTTGTCCTTCGGCAGGCCGATGGCCGCGACAAGGTCTTCGACGGTCTGGAACGCAAGGGATGTAAGGTTGTGCTGCTTGCGGATATATTCGACCATGTTCTTGTACTCTTCGGTCGAAGGATCGGTGTACTTATCGATATTTGCATTCTCGCCTTCTGAGTCGCGGATATAACGCCTGCTGATAAGGTCGTATTCGTTTCTAGAGCGGGAGAAATTGATGAAGCGACAAGGATAGAGAAGCGGCGGACAAGCGATGCGTACATGCATTTCGCGGCAGCCCTCTTTGTAAAGCCTGTCGGCCTGACGCCCAAGCTGAGTGCCGCGAACGATTGAGTCGTCGCAGAAGACGAGCCGCTTATCGCGAATAAGACCAGGAATTGGGATTAACTTCATTGAAGCTACGCGCTCGCGTTGCTTTTGATCGCTAGGCATAAAGCTACGCGCCCAAGTGGGAGTGTATTTCACGAAGGGGCGCGCGTACTTAACGCCTTTTTCGTGAGCATAACCGAGTGCGTGAGATATGCCGGAATCTGGAATTCCGCAAGCTGCGTCGGCGTTTATGTCGGTGTCGCGCTTTGCTAGGGCAGAGCCGCAACGATACCTGGCCATTTCTACGTTGCGCCCTTCGTAAGACGATGCTGGATAGCCGTAGTAGATCCAAAGGAACGAGCATATCGCCATTTCGTCGCGTGGCTCAATAACCGTTTCGACGCCATCGGGCGTTAATTCGACCATTTCGCCAGGGCCAAGGTCTCTTAAGTGCGTAAAGCCGAGATTAGGCAAAGCGCACGATTCCATAAGTGCGATGGAAGAACCATCTTGCCTACCGATCACAACGGGAGTGCGGCCATATCTGTCGCGTGCGGCAAATAGCCTGCCGGTGTCGGTGGTAATTAAGATTGAGCAGCTTCCCTCGACTTTTTCCTGAACATAGCGCACGCCTTCAATTATGGAATTTTGCGTGGCGATCAGCGCTGAAATCACCTCGGTAGGGCCTACCATTCCGCTGGTGGTGGAGAATTGGAGCTGGGAGGAATTTGATGTAAAAAGCTCTTTTTTAAGGCTTTCAATGTTGGCTATCAATCCAACGGTCACGATAGCGAATGTGCCTAACTTTGAGCACATCACCAAAGGCTGGGGATCGGTGTCGGATATAACGCCAATACCGACATTACCGGCAAAGCGCCCGACATCGTTTTCAAACTTTGAACGAAATGGAACGTTTTGGATGTTGTGGATCGAACGTTGAAAACCGTCTTTGCCTAGTACGGCCATTCCGCCTCGATGCGTTCCGAGATGAGAATGGTAGTCAGTGCCGAAAAAAAGGTCGCTAACGCAGTCTTGTTTTGAAATAACTCCGCAGAATCCGCCCATGTGCGCTCCTTAAGCAAGTTGAAAGGCTTTGGAACCACATATTATACCAAATTGGTGGTACCATCATGCTAAAGGATTACGACTGGGCGGTGGAAAATAAAGTATGCTTATATTTATTTCACATCTAACTTCCACAGTCCATGCAAGTTGCAATATTCATAAACGGCCTGGACCTTTTCCTCCGGTAAGAGTGCGAACATAGCCTCTGGCTTGCCGAGCGGATTGAGCACTTTGCGCTGATTGCCCGAAGAAGTTTCGATGGCAATCCATTCAATGTGATGCTCTTTAGTCATCGGGTGTTCAACTGCTCCCACTTTAACCGAAACAACGCCGTCTTTCACTTCCGCTGCCGGTACATGTTTTTCGCCCGCGCCATCGCTCGTGTTGGGCACAAGCTTTTCCATCGACTCGTTGCAGCATACGACATCGCCGAATCCGTCCTTAACCATTGCGACAATCTTGCCGCAAATAGAGCATTTGTAAAACTCCATAATCTGACCTCACTTTCTTTCAATATCCAACCAAAAACCATTCTCGGTTAGACGGTGAAATGATACTGCTTTTTCCATGGTAAAACAACTCTCATCATGTAGAATTGTTGGAGAGACAACAAAAATTAATAATTCGTTATCGTTCACAAGTACTTTGCCGAATTCCGTCATACTTCATAGTTAGTTGCTCTATAGTAAGCGCAGCGGTAATTATAGATTTGGTATAATTCAGCTTATGAAGAAATGGAATGTAGCGGCGCTTAAGGCCGCAAAAGGCGTTGAAAAACTAGGCTGTTTGACTGCGTACGATGCGTGTTTTGCGCGTCTAGCGGATGAGGCGGGGGTGCCTGTCATACTCGTTGGGGATTCACTTGGCATGAATACTCTTGGGTTTGAGACGACTTTGCCAGTAAATATGTCAGATACGCTTGCCGCCGTGAGTGCCGTTTCACGTGCCGCGAAAAATGCGATGGTCGTTGGTGATATGCCATTTGGTTCGTATCAGTGCGGCGATGATGAGGCCATGCGCAATGCCGTTGCGATTATAAAGGCAGGCGCTGACGCAATAAAACTTGAAGGTGGAAGTACGGTGTGTGGGCTTATAAAAAGGCTTACGGACGCTGGGATTCCCGTTTTGGCGCACGTTGGGATGACACCTCAAAGTGTAAACGCTTATGGAGGCTTTCGCAAGCAAGGCAAAACGCGCGCAGATGCTGAAAAAGTATTGTCGGATGCGAAAGCTGTAGAAGCAGCAGGGGCTTTTGCCGTTACACTCGAATGTATTCCTGCCGAGTTGGCCGCTGAAATTACAGCTGCTCTTAAAATAGTTACAATTGGCATAGGTGCAGGCCCTGTCTGTGATGCACAATGGCTTGTTATGCACGATCTTCTCGGTTTGAATGATAAAGTTCCTTCGTTTGTAAAGAAATACGCTAATCTTGCTGATATTGTCCGCGGTGCATTTGCGTCATATGTCGGCGATGTCGCTGGTGGCGTTTTCCCTCCTGCGGCGAAGGGGCTTTAAAGCTTTACATGCTTGCGGCGATTGCTATCTTGTGTGCGTCATTATTTGCCGAAACAAAGGCTCTAGCACTACAAATACATCTAGATCGTGCTGGTTTTTCTTGTAGCACGATCGATGGTGTATGGGGCCGTAAGGCAGAGAATGCGCTAAGGTGGTATTTGCAAGAGCGCGGCTTTAAGCGCCGTTTCAGCTCGCCAGACGAGGCGTATGATGAGCTTTTTGCTGATGCCGGAAATCCGTTTCGTATTGAGACTGTCACCCAGGCAGATATTGATGCTCTCGTCAAAATTCCAGAATCTCCCGCCGAGCGCGCCAACCTTAGGCGTATGGGGTATGAATCGATATGCGAAATGTTTGCTGAGCGCGGTCATCTTTCGCAGAGGGCGCTTAAGCGGATTAACCCCGGCGTCGATTGGGCCAATGTAAGGCCGGGGCTTAAGCTCGTCATCCCCGATTTCCCGGCGATGACCGAGGAATTTAAGGCAGGAGAGCGCGGCAGGCCTCGCCGGCCCGTCCGCCCCGAAGCGGCGATTGTGCATATTTCACTTTCGCGATGCGAGGTGCGTGCGCTAAACTCTAACGGCCGGATAATAGGTCTTTTCCCTTGTTCGATAGCGGCACAAAAAGCTAAGGTTCCGTCGGCAGGGGAATTGAAGGTTACGAGCTATGTAGCGTGGCCCAATTTTACTTACACTCCCGATAATGTCGCTCCTGGCGCAAAAGTATCGCGTCACATATGGCCAGCTGGTGAAAATTGTCCGGTAGGTGTAGCCTGGCTTGGGCTTAATTTGCCAGGTTATGGAATACACGGCACTCCGCGGCCAGAATCTATCGGTTTTACAGGCTCGCACGGATGCTTTAGGCTTGCGAACTGGAATGCGGCAAGGCTTTATGCAATGTGCCGTCCAGGAACAAAGGTGGTCATCGAAAATTGACGCTTGCGAAAATCGATTTGGAGTTGCGATTATGGATGGCGCTAAAGATGTGAACAAACAAAAGGTTGTGCTTGTAACAGGCGGCACGGTGCGCCTTGGTCTAGCAATTGCTGAGCGTCTGCGCGCAGCCGGCTGGCGTGTTATAACTTCGTCGCATAGGCCAGATTCAGGTGCCGACATAATAGCTGATCTTTCAGAACCTTTTGGGGCTGCGAAGCTTTTTTCGGCGGTACTCGAGCTTCTTGGCGGAAATCCCCCCGATGCGCTTGTAAATAATGCCGCGCTTTTAGTCGGCGATGATGATGCCGTTGAAAATGTCAATTTCGTTTCGGCGCAAAAGCTCACAATCCTCATGGCTGGTAGAGAAGAAGGCCGCGCGAGCGTCGTTAATATTCTTGATGCGCAAGTTTCTCCGATCGAGTCTGAAAGGACGGCGAAATACGACGAAACAAAGCGTGCGCTTAAGGATTTTACGGTAAAGTCCGCGGCGATGTTTGCTTCAACTCTTCAAGTTAATGCTGTAGCGCCGGGGAGTGTTCTAGTTCCTGTTGGAGTTCATGAAAAGGCAGGAGAAACGCTTCTTGGTAGGCCTAAACCCGAAGATGTTGCGTCGGCAGTTGAGTTTCTTATAAACGCGCGGTCCATCACCGGCGTAGTACTGCCGGTGGATGGAGGAATGCATATTTTACAGTGAAAGGAATCGGTCAATGAACAAGATGGTGAAGGTGTTTGTGTTTGCGTCTACAGTGTTGTCGGCGCTTGCGCTTAACGCGCACGGAACGTTCAAAATAATGACGTACAACATACGTCATGGCGAGGACATAAAATTGAGGCTTGATCTGCGCCGCGCAGGAAGGGTGATTGATGCTGAAAAGCCGCGCTTTGCAGGTCTCCGAGAAGTCGATATGCTAACAAAGCGCATTAATGGCGGCAATACGTGCGCAGAGCTTGAAAAGGCGACAGGAATGTTCGCCACATTCGCTAAGGCAATCGATTTCGAGGGTGGAGAATATGGCAATGCGCTTCTTTCGCGCGAAAAGCCGCTTTCGATAAAGCGCGTTCCACTTCCAGGCAAGGAGAAGCGCGTTCTTTTGATGTGCGAATTTGATGATTGCTGGGTAGGCGTTACGCATCTGTCTTTTGATTCCACAGATGTTCAGGATGAGTCGGCAGCAATAATAAAAAAGACGGTTGCAAGTTGCGCAGGCAAGCCTGTTTTCGTAATGGGCGATTGGAACGCTTCTCCAACTTCGGCGACACTTCTGGCAATAAGGCAGTTTATGAAGGTCATTACGCCAGAAGATAGAGCTACATATCATAGCAATAACCCTGATTCTGACAAATTCTCTGATCCTGAAAAGTGCATTGATTATATTGCCATTGATAACGCAAGCGCCCCTAGTTGCATAGTGCGTTCTGCGCGCGTAATTGAAGATCGCCGTACGTCTGATCATGCGCCAGTCGTAGCTACCGTTGAGCTTGCGAGCGCTGCGCGCCCTAAGGGATCGTTTTCGATTGCGTCATTCAATGTCAGGTGCCCGGCAGACAGGGGTGACATTAGCTGGTTTAGGCGCATGCCGCGCGTAGCAGAGGTAATTCGTAATCGCGGTTTTGATTTGATCGGATTGCAGGAAGCAACTTTGGAAGAAGCGAAGATACTCGACTTTGAGCTTCCTGGTTTTGCGCGTGTTGGGTGCGGCCGCGGCAAGAATTATGATGGCGAGGCCATGTACATATATTACAGGCTCGCGCGCTTTGAGTGCCTTGAAACTGGCACATTTTGGCTATCTGAGACGCCTGATGTGCCGGGAAGCCGCTACGAAGGAGCTGGCTGCCCTCGCACTTGTACATGGGCGCTTATGAAAGATCTCTCAACAGGTAAGACGTTTAGATATTTTAACACCCATCTTGACCATATTTCTGCGCAAGCGAGGCTCAATGGTGTAAAGGTTCTTTTTGAGCGCGGCGTGTTGCCTGCAAAAGCACGCGGCGAAACGGTGTTCTTGACGGGAGATCTTAATGACTCGATGATAGAATGCGAATCGCCCAGCACTGTAGCTAACCTTGGTGCTGAAAAGATTGCAGAGCTTGCCAAGAAAAATCCAATCGCTCTTTTGTACACCGAGCTTACCGATGCATATTGCTCTTCCAAGACGCCGCCAGTAGGCCCGCGCGGCACGTATCATGGGTTTTCACCATCTCCGCGCCCGATCCGTTCGCGCATTGATTATGTGATGGCGACTGATGATGTTAAAATCCTTTCACACGAAACGTATGCTGATACATCTGAAGGTGAGTACGTTTCCGATCATTATCCTGTGGCGGCTGTTGCGCTTATTGGCAATAAGGCTGGTGAGGTGGAGCTTATCGGTGAAGGTGTTGGCCCTGAGCCAATTGAAACGTTTCCCTTCCCTGATGCGTTAAGCGCGTGTGTGTGGCGCAACTGGGGCCTCGTGCCAGTTGAACGTCTAGCCAAAGTTCTTGGTGGCACAACTGAAGAAATAACGAAGATTGCTGGCGAAATGGGCCTTGCGCCAAATCCTGTAGTTCTATCCGACTGGAGGCGCAAAGGGTATGTCACAATCGTGCGCCGCAACTGGCAGCTTCTGCCTTATCCGCAGATAATGGAGCTTATTGATATGACGCGCGAAGAGTTCTCTTTCTGCCTTAAAGAGGACGACTTCCTTTTCAATAAACTCGGGATTTTAAAGCCGAACTGTCCGCCGGTTGTGTGGTCGAAAAAACTAGCATCGTCGGGCCGCGAAGGCCGTTTGCAGATTGCTAAGGTTC
>JAGBXE010000098.1 GCA_017629455.1 Kiritimatiellia bacterium | reverse complement strand
GAAGTTAAGCCTGGCGATAATATTCTCAGTGTGGAGTTGCCGTAGTCATGAAGAAAAACGCGGCCAAAGATATAAAAAATGATCCCAGTGCGTTTCGCCGCCAGGTGCGCGTTTCGGCACTTCAAGTTACAGGCCTTACGCCCGACGAACTTTCTACGGCGTTAGCGTATGAAGTGGAGGCGGCTTCTGGGATTCCTGCCGCTGAGGCGCAAGTATCGTGGACGGCTGTAGTCGACCCAGATCCCGAGTTCCGCCTTTATGATGTCATTGTTCGCCGTAAGGTAGAAGGCTCTTCAGGTGGGAAGGTTGAGAAGATCGTAAGGTTTTTTATTTTCGTCTCGATAGCGCTAGTTCTTGGAATTGCCGTCGATTTTTCGTTGATGTTTTTTAAATCGCGCTCGATAGATAAAGAGATTTTAGTACGCGCCCCACTTGATGCAGAGGTGCGCTCAATAGAGCATGCGGCCAAAGTTAAGCGCGACGAGGCTGAACGTAAACGCGCTGAACGACAGGCGAAGGCAGCGGCGCAAGAGCGCGTAGCAGAGGTTCGAGCATCCTATTCTCAGTTGTTAGGTGCGCTTGCCAGTGCGTGCGGAGGGAAGGTTGTTGTAAAAGAGATATCTTCAATTGGTCCTTTTGCTGCCGAGATGCGTGCAGTTGCTGCATCGGCGCAAGATGGGTCCGAAGCGCTTTCAGCTTTGACTCGCGCCGCGAAAGCCGTTGGCTGGCGTGCAGCTCCTGGCGATATTATTACTAGCGAAAATTCAATCGTAGAGTTTTCGTGCAAGTTTATATTTAGCGCGGTGAAATTGCCTTCAAGGAGCGGGAGATGAATATGGGCATTGAAATAAGTGCACGCGACCGTATCTTTGTTGCTGCGATATTGCCGTTGGCGATACTTGGTGGTTATTGGTATGGATGGAGAGTAGATGCATCTAAAAACCTTTCTCTTCAGGAGCAGCGATGCGATGCGATGGTTTCACAGGAAGAATACGCCGAGCAGAAACTACATGCTTCGCGCAGTCTTTCAGCGGCGACGCGTCAACTTGAAGAAGAGCTAGCGAAGGCGCCAGTAAAATTACATGTTGACCCTGTTTTCGATAAGACGCCTGCCGATAGAGAACAAGCGCTTTTAGGAGTTTTGCGCGAGGTGGGGTTGAACGTGAAAAGCGGCCAAACTCCGAAAGCGGACGTGGTTCGTGCACTTGAAGTTGCATCTGTCCTTGAGCGCGCTGCATCGTTCGGCGCAGGCGAAAGAGCCATACTTCGCCGTTATAAGCTCGACGGCGAATATCCGTCAGTAAAGGCTGCACTTGATATATTTGTAGCGCGGCGAATGGCGGTTGTCGTAGAAAAAATAGAAATGGCAAGCGGTGATGCTGGTCGATGGATGTTGGAGGTTTGGCTGTGACGGCAAGTCCTATTTTAGAAAATTTGCTCGCAATCTGCGAGGATTTTGAGGCGAGTGATTTGCATATTACGCCAGGTATTTCGCCGCGTTTTCGTATTCGTGGCTCATTGGTGGAAAAGGGCGACATACGGCCTTTTCAGGTTAAGGATGTCGACGCCATTGCTACTGAGCTTGGGCTTTTTACATTGCCTACAGGGTGCGCGGAAGGAACAGAGCGTGTTCGTACGACGCTTATGCGCGAAGGGGCGATTGACGGAGCGCTTACTTCTTCTTCTGGCGTTAGGTACAGGTTTAATGTTTATCGTTCTGCCGACAATCATGCAGTCGCTATTAGGCGTCTTGAATCGGAATTTCGTTCATTTGAAGAGCTTGGCCTTCCTAGTAGATTGGCCGATTTCTGTACTGAGAGCAGTGGGCTTGTCATTGTCTCGGGGCCTACTGGTAGCGGCAAAACTACAACTCTTGCAACGATGCCTAACAGCATAAACCGTTCCAAGTGCGGTCATATTGTAACTATTGAAGACCCAATTGAGTACGTACACTCTAGCGATTGCTGCATTGTCAATCAGCGTCAGGTAGGTCGTGATACTACGAGCTTTTATGCCGCGCTCGTTGAGGCGATGCGCCAAGACCCAGATGTCATACTTGTTGGCGAGATGCGCGAGCTTGAGACTGTGCGCACGGCTCTCAGGGCGGCAGAGACGGGGCATCTTGTTTTTTCTACACTCCATGCTGGTGATTGTGCAGGGGCGATTGAACGGCTTATTTCAATTTTTCCAGCCGAAGAGCAAGATTCTGCGCGTCATCAGTTGGCGCTTGTTCTGCGCGGCGTTTTTGCGCAGCATCTTTTATCTACGCCAGGCGCTAGCCGCGCTTTAGCAGGGGAGCTCTTGGTTAATACGCCAGCCGTTGCTAATCTAATTGCAACTGGGCGCTCGGCGCAAATATATTCGGCAATTGAAACGGGCGGGCAGTCGGGGATGCGCACGCTCGACCAGTCGCTTGCTGAACTAATTCGTGCAGGCAAGATCGATGAGCGCAAAGCATTAGCTCTTTCGAAGCATCCTGAGATTCTTAAGGGGAGGATGGCTTTATGCTAAAGAATGTTTCAGACCTTCTTTCCCATGCCGAGAACTTGACTGATAGCGTTCGTCTTGTAGATCGCATTCTCCGCGCAGGCCTTCTTTCGCGCGCTTCCGATATTCATTTTGATCCGTCTGCCGATTCGGTGCGCGTACGCTTTAGGGTTGATGGGATACTTGAAGATGCACTGCGCATTCCCTCGCATATGCAAGCGGCTGTCGTTAGTAGGCTTAAGGTTCTCGCTTCATTAGATATTGCTGAGCGCCGCGCTCCGCAAGACGGAGGTTTTACGTGGCGAATGTCTGGCGAGGGGGCGTTCTCTTCTCCTCCGCTAGATGTTCGCATGGCTACCTTGCCCGTTCGCCATGGAGAGCGCGTAACGCTTCGTCTTCTTGAAACGCTTTCGCAGAGGCTTTCTATCGATGCGCTAGGCATGAACGAGGCTGACTGTGAGGTTTTTCAGTCTGTATTAATGAGGCCTCATGGGCTTGTTCTGTTGACGGGGCCTACAGGTAGCGGTAAGACGACGACGCTTTACGCTGCGATACGCGAGCTATTGAAGGGCGAGGCTCTTAACATAATTACAGTTGAAGATCCGATTGAATATGAAATCCCCGGTGTAGCACAAGCAGAAGTCGATTCAGCCGACAAGGTTAATTTCGGCAAGGCGCTTCGCTCGCTTTTGCGCCACGATCCCGATGTTGTGATGATTGGCGAAATCCGCGATGCAGAGTCGCTAGATGCAGCCGTAAAAGCTGCTCTTACTGGGCATCTAGTCCTGTCTACTCTGCATACCAACGATGCAAAATCAACGGCGGCGCGTCTAGTCGATATGGGCCTTGATAGTAATCTTTTGCCCGCGACACTCAGGTTGGCTGTAGCACAGCGTCTTGTAAGGCGTCTTTGCCCAGAGTGCCGCGAGAAGGGCGTTGACGGATACGTTCCTAAGGGGTGCGAGCATTGCGGCGGACGCGGGTATCGCGGCCGGATAGGGATATTTGAGATGTATTCTCCCGAGAGCGGTCTTTCAACATCGATGGCGGACGATGCGCAATCTAAGGTTGATTTAGGTATTACTTCGCGTGCAGAAGTTTTTAGAGTTCTAGGTTGATAATGAAATTTAAGGTAGAGACAAAGAGTTCTTCGGGCGTAAGGCGCACCTTTGTTTGTGAGGGTGCCTCTAAGAGCGAAGTTATTCTAAATCTCCGCCAAGAAGGCCAACTCGTAATTTCAGTTCGTGAGGTGCGCGAGGTGGACACACTTCCGCCGCCGTGGAGTTTATCTTGGCTTAAGCCGATGACGAATTTTGACGTTGAGATGGGCTTAAGGCAGATTGCTTCGATGCTTAAAAGTGGCATCACGCTTTTAAATGCAATTGGAACCGTTGGGGAGCAGGCGACTTGTCCGCGTGCGATGCGCACATGGAGGGGAGTAGCCACCGCTGTATTGTCGGGTGAATCGTTTGCAGGCGCGCTTGGAAAATATCCAAAGTATTTTGACGAAATTGTCGTGCGCCTAGTAGAGGTTGGGGAGAAGTCGGGCGAACTTGAACGGACAGTCACGCATGCTGCCGACCAAATGGAGGCGCGGCGTAATCTTAAAACTTCTGTAGTCAATGCCTTAGTTTATCCATTGACGGCAGTAGTGATGGCAGTTGCCGTAAGTACGTTTCTCGTTGTGACAGTGATACCGAAGGTTGCGGAGTTTCTTCAGTCGAGCGGTACGGCATTGCCCCCAGTTACACAAGCGCTAATGGATTTTTCTGCTTGGGTAAATGATAATGGAGCGTCTATCATTGTTTCGCTAGTTCTAGTTTTGGCGGTGTGGTTTACTTTTAGAATCTTTCCTTTTGGGCGTGAAATTGAAGATGCAATACTTATGAAAGTGCCCATTACCGGGAGGATACTTAGGCTTTCAGGTACTGCGCTTTTTGCTAGGTCAATGCAGATTTTAACCGAGTCGGCAGTTCCTCTTCTTGATGCACTTTCAACCGTTGCGCGCTTACTCCCTAATAAGCGTCTAGCGCACAGGGTTAAGTCGGCATATGAAAGTATCTTGCGCGGTTCAACGCTTGCCGAATCTCTTTCAGGTGCCGTTGAGTTTACTCCAATGCTCCGCAGAATGGCGGCCGTAGGCGAGGTTGGCGGATCGTTGCCAGACGCATTTGGCGAGTCGGCGCGTTTCCACGAAATGCTGCTCGCCATTGCCGTTAAACGCTTCGGGATGCTGATTGAACCTGTAATGATTGTTGTTACGGGGGGAATCGTTGGTTTTGTCTACATCGCTTTTTTTATGGCGCTTTTTGCCATCGCCGGTACAAATTGAGGAATTGGTATGAATATTAAAATTCTATTTTTGGTAGTTTCTGCTTTCGCGGCGATCTTTGCTCATGGGGCGGCTACTGCCGATCCGACCAAGGCTACAGATTCGTTTTCTGATGCGTTGAAGCGCCGCCTTCTTGAAGATCCATCAATGCGCATTCAGGCGCTTGTCGTTGGTGTCCGCGAAGATGGCGTAGCATTGATAGGCGAGCGCGTTGATGGCGCTTCTCCTGCGAGGAAGGGTACTATTCTCCGCAAGGCGGTAGGTTCCGTAGGTGTCGATGTTAAAATAAAGTCGATTACTCCTAGTGGCGTAGAACTCGATACTTCAAATGCTGGCGAGGGCGTGATACTTCCAGGTTCGTTTACGGCGCTTCCTGCTCCTCAAAATCCGCCGAGCGAACTTCTTCGCCATCTTGAATGCGAGAAGGTTCCTGTAGGTACGCTTATGCGTTTAGTTGCCGACCAAACAGGCGTTAACATATCAGTTTCCGATGCTGCTTCGAGCAAAGCCGCTTCAATGTTTTTAAGAAATGTTCCTGCGGACATTGCAGTTGAAGAGGTTTGCCGCGCTACCGGTCTTTGGTTTCGCCGCGAAACTGGTGGGCGGGTTTTGCGCGTTATGACGATGGATGAATACGCCGAAGGGTTAAACACCTTCCGCGAAGAATCGACAGAAATGTTTACGCTTCTTTATCCGAACGTTATTGAGGTTGCTAGCGTAATTTACGGATTGCACCCCGATAGAACGTTCGTTTCGCTTGGAGAGGAGGAGTTTGATGAAGATGAAGAATACGACCTTTCCCGAAGG
>JAGBXE010000097.1 GCA_017629455.1 Kiritimatiellia bacterium | reverse complement strand
GCTTTTTGCTTGCCCCTCGGCGAAGTCGGGGCGGCCCGACAACGCCGCGCTCAAAAGGCTCGTTGGGCAGATATGTTCTCTGCGCAAAAGTGGTCATGAAGTCGTATTCGTCTCGTCAGGCGCAGTTGCCGCAGGCGTTGAGGCGCTGGGCCTCTCTTCCCGTCCGAAAAATGTAAACGACATCCAGATGTGCGCTGCGGTAGGCCAGGCGAGGTTTATCTATCAGTATGAAAAGCTCTTTGCCGAACATGGCGTTCAGATCGGTCAGCTTCTTCTGACGCATTACGATTTTGAGCATCATGATCGTGCGCATAATGTTAAAAACGCGCTCGGCAAGCTTCTTTCCGCCGGTATTGTTCCTATCGTCAACGAAAATGACGTCGTTGCCGATGAGGAGCTTAAAGGTCAGACGTTCGGCGATAACGATTGGCTCTCGTATCTCATCGCCAAGCTTGTAAGAGCAGACGCTTTAGTCTTGTTGACGACCGTCGACGGGCTTTTAGACGCGTCAGGCAAGCGCATTGCCGAAATCAAAGGTTTTAGGAATATTTCGAAACTCGTTCGTCCCGGTGAGAAGGGCAATCTTTCAAAGGGCGGAATGTCTTCGAAACTTAAGGCGGTGCGCGCCGCAGTACAGAGTGGAATCGACACGTGGATCGCCAACGGCCGCCGCTCGTCGCTCGTTCCAATATTTGCAGGGCGCAATGTGGGGACGTTTTTCCCGGCAAGTACGGTAGGGTGAACTGATTAAGGAAGCGTAAAGTTTGATATAATACACACTATGAAAAGGATAATACTTTTTTTAGCGACAAATATCGCGGTTTTACTTGCGCTTTCTTTGATTACGAATGTGCTTATTGCGTTTTTCGGCGTTGATGTCGCAAAGATAATCGGCGCTGAATACGCGCATTTGGCCATATTCGCAGTTGTTTACGGTTTTCTCGGTGCGATAATATCGCTTTTACTTTCAAAGCCGATTGCGAAATTCTCATGCGGTGCAGTGACAGTAGACGGCAGTGAAGGTGAAGCTGAACGCTGGCTCGTCTCAACTGTCGAAGAGCTTGCCCGCAATGCGAACATAAAAACGCCAGAAGTAGCAATATATCAGGGAAGCGCAAATGCGTTTGCAACTGGCGCCTTTAAAAATAGCGCCCTCGTAGCCGTCTCTACTGATATCATGTCTCAAATGACGAAAGAGGAGCTTAGAGCCGTTCTTGGGCATGAGGTCAGCCACGTCGCAAATGGAGATATGGTGACGCTTACGCTTATCCAAGGCGTTCTTAACGCTTTTGTTCTTTTCTTCTCACGCGCTGCAGCTTCAGTTCTTTCCGGCGGCGAGAAGCGTAGAAACAACCTCGGCACATATTATCTCGTTGCCATCGTTCTACAAATTGTTCTTGGCCTTTTTGCCTCGATTATAGTATGCGCCTTTTCGCGCCGTCGCGAATATGCGGCCGATTCAGGAAGCGCGAAACTGCTCGGCACTCCGCAGCCTATGGTAAATGCCTTAAGGCGTCTTGGCAATCTACAGCCTGGGGTGCTCCCCGATTCGCTAAAAGCGTTCGGCATCGCAGAGGGACGCATAACTTCTATTTTTTCGACGCATCCATCGATAGAAAAACGCATTGAAGCTCTCCAAAAATGGACGGGCGTTTAATTGCCAGCGGTGTGCGTGGATAATGTAAAAATGAATCAAATCAAACGTAAGGAGTAAAATGAAGATCGCAATCGGATCAGATCACGGCGGAGTAGATTTAAAATCGATTCTCGTCAAGGAACTTTCGTCAATCGCAACGGTTTTAGATAAGGGGCCGGAGAGCAAGGAAAGTTGCGACTATCCTGATTATGCTGTAGCGGTTTCCAAGGAAGTTTCGTCTTCCTCTGTCGACTTCGGCATTCTCATCTGCCGCAGCGGCATCGGTATGTCGATGGCTGCGAACAGATTCCAGAATGTCCGCGCGGCACTCTGCTCTACGACTGAAGCTGCAACGCTTTCCCGCCAGCACAACGGTGCGAACGTTCTTTGC
>JAGBXE010000096.1 GCA_017629455.1 Kiritimatiellia bacterium | reverse complement strand
GCCTGAATAAACACCTGGAAGACTGCCGCTGCCTTCGCGCAGGTTTCGTTAGACTCCTCTTTAAGCCCCATGGCCTCTTCCGCCTTCATACGGTCGACCAAGACATCGCCGGAAAGCAAGTCGAGCGAATCCTGTTCCCACTGAGGCTTCTTCGACCAATATTGGCGAACCTTCTTAAGTGCACCGATCGCTGCGCCGAAGCACTTGCCGCGCATAACCGCATCTTTCTCTTCGCGGCCTTGCTGTGAAGCGATTTCGACCAACATAAAGTTCGCATCGGCAGCAATTGCCATCTTCGACATCTTCGGATCTTGCAAGAAGAGGTCGAGCGCCTCGCGCGCTTCAACGAGAGAACCTTGCTTCCAGGAGCTCCTTGCCAGACCTAGGCGAGCTTTGGCGACAGTCACGGCTGAATTTGTACCAGCAAGGCGCACGGCCTTCTCATAAGCCTGATTTGCCAAATCCCAGCTCTTGGCCTCAATAAGCGCATCGCCGGCGTTTACGAACTGCAGCGCCGTATATGCGCCATCGGTGCGGAGCATTTCGGCGTAGATTTCAGTGCCTTCTTTGCGCAAGCCCATCTCGATAAGGCTCTTGGCAAGGCGAGGCTTTGCATTCTTTGCTTCATCGGAATCGGGGAAGATACGAGTAAGCCTGTCAAGGGCCGCCTTCGATTTCTCCATATCGCCAAGAGCAGTATAGATGGTGCCGAGCTTTACATAGCCGCCTCTAGCCCACTTGCCCTCTGGATATTCTGCAACGTAGCTTTCATATGCCGCAGCCGCTCTTTCACGGTAGAGCTTGAGATTCTTCTCGGGACGCTTCATACGACCCCAACATTCGGCCGTCATAACCATCGCCGCTTCGCGAAGCTCACGATACTTGCTTGCATCTTCCTTCGTAGTGGAAGGGTCGGCAAGCGCAACGTCGGCCTCTTTCTTAAAGCCGCTAAAGGCCTTCACAGCGCGGATGATTTGAGCCGTGGCGCGGTTTTCCATTTCAAGAACTACATCAGATTGCTCATTTGTGGCGGCAGCTTCCATTATAGCCATGCCGTCGCGCTGATACATCTGGGCCAACTGGAACTGAGCCTGCATCTTGCGAATCTTAAC
This sequence comes from Kiritimatiellia bacterium, assembly GCA_017629455.1. The sequence goes on along the minus strand of JAGBXE010000096.1, from coordinate 7,638 downwards.
CGTCTCGATAGGCAGATACTTGTTGATGTAGGCAATTTCCTTCTCGGCATCGCCGAGCTTGCCGTAGCAGAACGAAAGCTGCGCAAGAGAGGCAGCATAAAACGTCGTGTTCGTATAGAACTCAGAGATGATGCCCCAGAACCTGATTGCATCCTGATAACGCTCGGCCTTCTGCATCTCTGAAGCCTTTGCGGCTGCTAAAGTCGCCGCCGTAGGATGGTTGCGGTAATTGGTGAAAAACGCCTCATAAAGGGCATCCGCACGGGCAAAATCTTTAAATTCAGCCTCTTTGGCGGCCAAACGAATAACCGAATCGCCAGCTGAAATCATTATAAGCCTGTCGCGATTCTCGCAGAAGCGCTCTGCCAGATAACCGGCAACTGCATCGGCATTAATCCGATAATTCTCGCGCTCGGCATTATCTTTTGTCTGCATCGAAAGATCGATATAGGAAGCGGCGATATTGGCAACTGCACGGATTGACTCTTTGATTTCAGGATACTTTGCAAGAGCGGCAAAATACCCATCGATCGCGGCCTGATAATCTTGGGCAGCGAATTTTTCATCGGCATCCCTAAACTGCGCAGCGCGAACTTTAGCAATCTGTTCTGGAGTGATTTTCGTTTTAATTTTCGCCTTATACTCTTTTTCGGCGAAATTGAGGATTTCCTCCGACAAATCACCAGCTGCTGCGGCCCATGCGCTTGATTCATATTTGAGGAACACGGTCACCGACATCACGAACGCACCCTTCGAAGAATCGCGGCGGCCACCCGACTTCGCCTTAGGGCCAAACATAAACGCTTTCACCTTTTCGTCGTCGCGCTTGGGCTTTTTGGCAAATTCTGCTAAAGCCTCGCCCCAAAGCATCTTAGCCTGAAGATACATACATTCCGGCAATGGCGACTGCTTCAAAAGCCCCTTCTTGCCATCTGGATCGAAATCGACGATTTGCTTATGAATCTCTTCGAGCTGCGGCTTATATTCGTCGATAATGGAAGTTGCCTTAGTTACATCGCCCTTCATCTGTGCGATATGAGCCTTCATCGACACTGCGCGGCCGAAGTAAACGGGCTTATTTAACTGCCAAAGCAGTTTATCGACGATCTTATCGGCGGCAGCAAGCGAAGAAGCGCGAGCCTTTTTGCTCTTGGGATCAAGCTGAGTATCGGCTAACTTAAGGTAGATTTGAACCGTTTCGCAAGCTACGTTGCACCAGGCATCATCGCCTTGGGGCAACTGCGCTAACAGGGCTTCATAACGCTGGGCAGCCTTGGCATACTGTTTGTCGTCGGCTAAAAGCACACCGTACGCATAACACGCATCTTGGTAGAATTTACGGATTTCAGCCGGCGGCTTCTGGAAGTTTTTGAAAAACTCCTCGTAAATTTTCATACACTCGGCCGTCTGACCTCTGCCGAAATGGTTATTGGCCACTTCAAGACGCGCAGCCCAATACTTAGTCGACTTCCTATCGGGAAGCGCCGCGATTTTCTTCTCGGCATCTTCAAATTTGCCAAGAGCTAAAAGACTACGCACTTCAATAGCGAAGAACCTGGCCTCAGTCTCGGGCCAGCGCTTTTTAGTCTCCTCTATTACTGGAGCGGCAATATCTGGGAAGCCATAATTTACAAGCGCCTCCACGTACGCCATTTCAGCTTCAATCTCAGGATTCTCCGCCGCCTGCTGGGGAGCATCCGCCGGTGCCTCGTCAGCGAAAAGCGCAGACGCGGCGAGCGCGGTTATCGCAAAAAAAGAAAACCTCAACTTCATACGTTGCATTATACTATACTCTTAAGCCGAAATGCAAGTGCTAAAGGTTGAAATGCCTTAGCACGCAGTAGGGGTATTACTCTCTTGTGATGTTCGCGCCGAGCGCCCCGAGAGAACGTTCAATCGCTTCGTAGCCGCGGTCGATCGTTTCTACGTTAAGTATTTTTGTAACGCCTTTTGACGCGAGCGCGGCTATCACGAGCGCGATGCCCGCGCGTATATCGTTTGCGCCGACCATTCCACCGCATAGCGACGACGGGCCGGTCACGACTACGCGGTGAGGATCGCATTGCACGATCTTAGCGCCCATCTGCCGCAAGTGATCGACAAAATACATACGCGATTCGAACATTTTCTCGAAAAAGAGACATGTGCCGCGCGTCTGTGTCGCAAGCACTATCAAAACCGACATAAGGTCTGACGGGAACGCAGGCCAAGTGCCGTCGGAAACGGACGGAATTACATCGCCGAGATCGTATTTCATCTTAAGCCGCCGCCTAGGAGTATACCGCAGTTCGTTCTTTTGCCTATCGAACTTCCATTCCACGCCGAACCGGGCGAAGGCTCCTTCCAGAATCTCGAAAGGCTCTGGCTCTACGCCAGTTAAGACAATTTCACCGCCCGTAATGGCCGCCGCAACGAGATAACTGCAAGCTTCGATATAGTCGCATCCGACACGCGCCGTACAGCCGTGGAGACGTTCTACGCCTTCAATCAGGATGCGGTTTGTCCCGGCGCCAGATATTTTAGCACCCATCGCGTTGAGCATTCTGGCAAGGTTTTCAACGTGGGGTTCACACGCTGCATTGTATATCTCCGTGTGCCCTTTCGCGAGAACCGACGCCATAAGTATATTTTCAGTCGCCGTGACGGACGCTTCGTCCAACAATATCCTCGCTCCTTTGAGGCTGCCGCTCAGCCGCAGCGATTTTCTTCCCGCAACGGCCTTTGCCCCGAGCGATGCGAAACCGGCAAAATGCGTGTCTAACCGCCGATGCCCTATCGCGTCGCCACCCGGCGGCGGCAGTGTGGCGCGGCCGTGCCGCGCAAGGAGTGGCCCAGCAAAAAGGAAACTCGTTCTGATTTTTGCCGCAAGTTCCGCCGCAATCATCGATCTGCGCAGCGACCGCGTTGTTATGGTCGCAGAACGCTCCGCCTTGCATCGCACAACTTCAGCTCCCAGCCCTCGCGCCGCTTCCAGCATAGCGTCGACATCATCGATTTCGGGCAGATTGACGAGCGTTACCGGTTCGTCTGTAAGCAGCGCCGCAGCAATCATCGGCAACGCCGCATTTTTATTCCCGGGTACGCGATGCGTTCCAGAAACCTTATTCCCCCCTCTAATTATCAGTTTCGACATCTTAATTTCCGTTTAATCAAAATTTATGCCTTGCACTTCCGGTTCAAGCGACACGCCGAATCGAGAACGTACGCGGCCGTGCATCAGTCGCGCGAGAGCGAGGACGTCGGACGATGTTGCTCCTTTCCCGCGGACAATGACATTGGCGTGTTCTTCCCACACGTACGCTCCTCCCACACGAAGAGCCTTTGCTCCCACTTCTTCAAGTAGCCGCCCGGCAAAATCGCCTTCGGGATTCTTGAAAAAACTGCCGTATGTCCCCGGTGGGAAGACTTTGCGCCGCGACAGAAACTCCTCAGCCGTAAAACGCTTTTTTTCAGCAAATATCGCTTCTTTACTCCATTTAACGTCTTGGATTTCGCCAGTTATATCCGAATGGCGATAAGAGAAGCCGCACTTTTCGGCAGGTATCCATATACCGTCGACTTTGACAGCCACCACCATTTCAGAGATGCTGCGGCCGAATGCACCGGCATTCATTTTGATCCAGCCGCCGATCGTTCCGGGAATGCCGGCCATCCATGGAATACCGATTGATGCGCCCGCCATCGCCGCTGGACCTTGCGTTTTCACGTATTCCACATTCAGGTTTAGGTCGGACTTCCATGTGTTTGAGCCGTGTCCGATCCAGATCTTCCGACGGGCCGGTTTGCATTGCGGAGCTTCGCCTGCCCCTACCGAGACGATTCTGTCGCCTTTCTCTTCGGAGTTAAATACATGTTCCCAGGCCTCTAAAAGGTTTCTGGCCATAAAAAGACGAGCTGGCGTAACATTCTTCGAGCGTAAAGAAGCGTAGAAATCGGCAATATCGTAAGGCGCATCGCCAGCTTGATCAAAATTATGTCCGCTGGGGATAAACACTATTTCGTCTGCTTCGAGAAAAAAATCGGGAAAATGCCCTGGCTTGAACTTGCAGCCTACCTGCGGACAGAACAAGACACGAATCTTTCCCGGCATTTGATAAAAACCTTCGCTTGGGAGAATGGTGGGCGATGGGAGATTCGAACTCTCGACCCCTACCGTGTGAAGGTAGTGCTCTAACCAACTGAGCTAATCGCCCCTGCGATATGAGCCAAGAGTATATCAAAATCTATCATGTGATTTCAAGAGGGGCACCAAAACACCAGTCTGTATTGAAGAGAGGAGTAAACAATACTAAGAATTTTGGTATAATATCGCTCGTCATGGCTGAAGACATAAAAGATAAGCTTCTCGAAGTAGAAGAGGTACGGCAGGCGGTCGAAGGGCTTAAGACTAAAGTCGCCGAAATGGCCGATTACATCAAGATTGATGAACGGCGTGCAAAGCTCGCAGAACTCGAATCAATTCAGGCTTCGGGCGATTTTTGGAACAACCAGCAAAAAGCACGCGAAGTAATTGCCGCAACTAATGCTGAACGCGCATATGTAATACCATTCACGTCTCTGCAGAAGACGGTCGAAGACGCAGGCGTCATGCTTGAGCTTGCCACAATGGAAGAAGGCGCGCAACAACAAGCAGCCTTAAGCGACGCGCTCGCCGAATGCGCCAAGGCCGAGACATACTTCTCGAAGCTGCGCCTTCAATCGCTTTTAGGCGGCAAGTTCGATGCCTGCAACGTATTTGTAAAACTCCACGCTGGTCAAGGCGGCACCGAAGCGTGCGACTGGGTGGCGATGCTTTACAGAATGTACCAGCGCTACGCCGAAAGCCAAGGGTGGAAGGTCGAAGAATACGACATCCAGCCAGGCGAAGAAGCTGGCTACAAAGACGTATATTTCAAGGTCGAAGGGCCCTACGCCTTCGGTATGCTCAAAGCGGAGCGCGGCATTCACCGCCTCGTCAGGATCTCGCCGTTCGACGCTAATAAGCGCCGCCAAACGAGTTTCGCCTCGATGGAAACTGTCGCAGAGCTCGACGATGATATCGATATTGAAATTAAAGACGAAGACCTGCGCATCGACACATACCGCTCAGGCGGAGCTGGCGGCCAGCACGTCAACAAAACCGACTCAGCCGTACGTCTAACGCATTTACCTACCGGCATCGTTGTCGCCTGCCAGAAAGAACGCTCGCAGCATATGAACAAAGAAAAGGCAATGAACATGCTGCGCGCCCAGCTTTACGAATACTACGAAGATCAGAAAAAGGCCGAGATGGACCGTTTCTACGGGGCTAAATCGGAAAACGGCTGGGGAAGCCAGATTAGATCTTACGTCTTCTGTCCGTACACGATGGTTAAAGACCTCCGCACGGAATGTGAAACATCCGATGTAAACGCCGTAATGGACGGGCGTATCCAGCCTTTTGTAGAGGCATGGCTGCAAATGAAAGCCAAATAAAACAAGGAATCAAAGCTCATGGACATAAGCATAAACGACCTTCTCCAGGCCACGATCGATGAGGGAGCTTCCGACCTCCACATCCGCGCGTTGATGCCGCCCAAATTCCGCGTGCACGGCGAACTTCTGCCTATCATGGACGAGCCCCTTTCTCCTGAAGAATCTTATACGCTCGTTAAAGAGATGGCAAGCGACGAACAGATGGCCGAAGTCGAGAAAAACGGCGGCGCCGACTTTGCTCTAGCGCACCCCGACGGAACGCGCTTCCGTGTATCGATCTTCAAGGAGCGCAAGCGCTACGGAGCAGTCTTACGACAGATTCCCAACAAGCTCCTTACGATGGATCAGCTTGGCCTTCCGCCGGTCGTGAAAGAACTCCTCTTTAAGCCGCGTGGTCTTATCCTCGTAACGGGTCCCACGGGCTCCGGTAAATCGACGACTTTAGCTTCTATGCTCAATGTCATCAACCAGGAGCGCAACGTACACATTATCACGATTGAAGACCCGATCGAATTCTTCCACAACTCGAAGAACTCCCTCGTCACACAGCGCGAAGTCGGCGATGACGTTCCCACGTTCGCAGAAGCTATCCGCCGCGCGCTGCGCCAAGACCCCGACGTAATCCTCGTGGGCGAAATGCGCGACCTCGAAACGATTGCAGCAGCCATCACCGCCGCCGAAACGGGCCACCTCGTTTTCGGTACACTCCACACGACAGGCGCGGCAGAAACGATCGACCGTATCGTCGACGCCTTCCCGATGAACCAGCAGGCGCAGATCCGCACGCAGCTCGCGGCAGGTCTTCAGGCGGTAATCTCACAGATCCTTCTCCCCAAACTCGGTGAAGACGGCCAGGTGCAGGGGCGCGTTGCGGCATTTGAAATCATGACCACGACGGACGCCATCCGTTCACGCATCCGTGACAACAAGACGAACATGATTAAAAGCGACTTGCAGACCGGGGCTAAATTCGGAATGCAGACGCTCGACTCTCACCTTACCTTGCTCTACAAGCAGGGGCTTATCGCATACGACGAACTTATCACCAAGTCGCAAGATCCCGACTCTGTCGTCGCCAAGCTCAAAGAAGAAGGATACGGCAGCTAATACAAGTTGTTGGCAGCACAATGTCCGACTACGAAGTATCAGGCATCGAGAACCTCGCCCGCGGCGTTTGCGTGCGCGAGGGGAAGGTGCTTCTATGTAGGCCACGCGGTGGCACTTACTCGTATCTGCCAGGCGGCCACATAGAATTTGGCGAAACGGGGGCTCAAGCACTAGCGCGCGAAGTTGAAGAAGAGCTAGGTCTAACTGCAGCAGTAGGCGATATGATTGGCGTTGTTGAAAGCCAATTCGTTCAGAAAGGTAAAAAGCACGCCGAAATAAGCCTCGTCTACAAAATGGATTTAGACGGCCTAAAGGACGCAGCAAATCCGCAAAGCCGCGAAAGCTGGATAGAGTTTGTCTGGTGGCCGACCGACAAATTACATGAGGCCAACCTCCTTCCTCCCCAGATGTTAAACTATGTCAGCGTGTGAACTCTGCCCGCGCAGGTGCTGCGCCGATAGGCTAAACGGAGGGCTTGAAAAAGGCTGGTGCAGTGCACCCAACACGCTGCGCCTTTTCAGATGGGGTCCGCACTTCGGCGAAGAGCCGCCCATTACAGGCGAAAGAGGTAGCGGTTGCATCTTTTTTTCACACTGCACCATGAAGTGCATCTACTGCCAAAATTCGCCGTGGAGTTGGCGCGGCGAAGGACGCGATATGACAGTAGCAGAGCTAACTGGCATTATGCGTGATCTGGCCGTAAAAGACAAGGTCGAAAATTTCAATTTCGTCTCGCCTACACCGTACTTGCCTTTCATACGCGAAGCGGTTTCAAATTTGTCGGCCGAAGGCATCAAACTGCCCACAGTCTGGAACTCCTCGGGCTACGAACGAATCGAAACGCTCGAAGAATATTCCGACCTTTGCGACTGGGCGCTTTTTGACCTTCGCTATTCGCGCGATGAAACGGCGATTGCCGCAAGTTCCGCGCCCGACTACGTGCGCATGGCGAGAGCTGCCGTCAAGTGGGCGTGGGAAAAGAACGCTGGCGTTAAGCGCGAAAACGCAGGCGTCATAGTTCGCATTCTCGTACTCCCGGGGCATGCCGATGAAGCAATAGAGAATCTGGCGTGGCTG
>JAGBXE010000095.1 GCA_017629455.1 Kiritimatiellia bacterium | reverse complement strand
TAAGGTTGTCTAAACTAATTAATGCCTAATGCGCTTAGACGATTTTGACAAGCGCAATCAGGGAGAAGACCATCGCAAAGATGGCGACAGTTTCGACAATGCCGATAGCTGCGAGATAGTTGGTAAAGCCTTGGCCTGTCTCTGACTGCGCATCACACGCAGCAGCACCTGCCCTACCCTGAAAGAGAGCCGAAAGGCCAATGGCAAGGCCGGCAAAAATACCTGCAACAAGGCAAGGAACGCCAGAGCCCGCACAAACAAGAGGCTTAACACCTGAAATAACACCTTCCGCGTTTGTGACAAACTCGATTTTGCCAAGCATCACAAACATAAGAATCATTCCGTAGAGCGTCTGCGTAATAGGCGCACCTACAAATGAAAGAAGCAAAAAGGGAGCCGGTTTACCAGCGGCATAGCATTTCTTCCACGCGCCTACTGCGGCAGAAGCTGCAAAGCCAGTACCAAAAGCACTGCCTGCGCCAGAAAGGCCCAGACATGCAACCGCACCTGCGACAATCATTGCTGTATCACTCATTTACTTTTCCTCCGTGGCTGTATTATATCAAAAGAGAATCTAACTGGGCGGGAACTCCAACGAGAATCTGCGCATGAGCGTCAGTTATTTTTATCTTCGTTATTTCCCCAGGAACTACAGGCTTTTGGCAAGACGAGATATCCCAAACCACAATTCGGTTGCCGCTCTCTCGCCCTGCAAGGCGCTCCTTATTACGTTTTGAAGGCCCTTCCACCATAACTTCTCTAACGCTTCCTATAAGCTTTGAATTACGCTCACGACCGCGGCGTTCCTGATCGGCAAGAAGAACTTGATCGCGGCGTTCCTTCTCCTCGCGAGCGACATCATCGGGCATAGCTGCAGCTCGCGTGCCTGGACGCGGAGAATATTTAAAGACAAATGAATTGTCTATTCCAGCCTCTTCCAACAAAGAACGCGTTGCTTCAAAGTCTTCCAAGGTTTCGCCAGGGTATCCGACAATCACATCGGTAGTTACTGCAATTTCAGGATCAAAATCTCGCAGAAGTTTAATCGCAGAAAGATATTCGCTGCGCGTATAGCGCCTGCCCATATCGGCAAGAATCCTATCAGAACCCGACTGCACCGGCAAATGGATGTGGCGGCAAACCTTCGGGCAATCGCGATACGCCTGCAAAAGCTCTTCTGTGCAGCCAGAAGGATGAGCCGACGTAAAGCGTATACGCTCTAAGGAATCTATCTGCTGCAAGCGCCTTAAAAGCTTTGGAAATGTTTCGCCATTCGCGCCGCGATACCTTAGTACGCTCTGGCCAAGCAAACACACTTCTTTTACGCCATGTTTTGAAAGAGCCTCTACTTCAGCTGCAATCTCATCAATTGGCCTACAATATTCATGGCCACGCACATCCGGCACAATGCAGTAACTGCAACGATTATCACAGCCGATCATTACCGTAACGTAACGCTGGACTGCCGCAAACGTACCTGCCGCCTCTGATACATGGTGAGCGCTAAGCCCCCCTGGAATTTCATTATCTCCAATCTCTAGACGCGGATAACGAGCATCAGCGATAATCTTCGGAATAAGCCCAAAACAACGAGGCCCTACAGCAAACGAAAGGCCGGGCAGGCGCTTAAAGACATCTGCCCCCATGCGCTTAACAGCACACCCCATAAGCCCTACAATGCGGCCCGTGGAACAAAGATACCCCGCCTTGCCAACTGCTTTTTCTTCGGCCTTTTGCCTTACGGTGCAACTATTCACGATTAAAACTTCGGCCTCTTTTTCGCACGATGCTTTTTC
>JAGBXE010000094.1 GCA_017629455.1 Kiritimatiellia bacterium | reverse complement strand
GTCTTCGGTGGTTGTTCTTTGAGTTCGAGCAGTATTCTATGCCCCAGGTGGTGCAGAATGGCCAGAACCTTGGAAACTTCTCTAACCGTTTGCGTGGTGACAACCAGTTCCGCGATATTGGTTGGCAGATAGGTACAAAATACGATATAACCGATACATTCTCAGTTGGTATTGTGTACAAATCGGCAATTAATGTCTCGGTAGATGGTAAAACATCAAATAATGTGCGCTCGTTCAATGATGCTAACGTAAATAAGTTAGCTCAAGGCGCTACTTATCAGCAGATGCTTCAGCAGGGTTTAACTCCTCAGCAGATCATGGGGTTGCAGCAGGCTCAGCCTTCAGTTTGGGAGGGCTATGTTAGCCAGGCCGACTCGGTTATTCGCGACACAGTCAATGCCGAGGCTCTTAAGCGCACAGGCAAGGCATCCGCTGATTTTACTCTTCCTCAGTCCGCTGCCGTCGGTTTTAACTGGGACGTAACGCCTAGCTGGCATGTTGGCGGTGTCACGTCTTGGACGCAGTGGTCGCAGTTCGACAGCCTTTATTTCGACCTTCAGGGGGGTGGCAAGAACATCAACCTTGGGTGGCGTGATACTTGGCGTACGTCGTTCGGTGCATGCTGGGATTTTGCTCAGGACTGGAAGTGGATGGCATCGTATACGTACGATATGGACTCTACTTGCTGGACGCAGAATTCCGCGATGCTTCCTCCGGCCGACCGCCACATCGTTGCTACTGGCTTTGCGTGGAACTGCTGGGGCGGGCTTGAGCTTGCTCTTTCGTACGCCTGCATATTTATGGATGGCGGCGATATGCAGTTCACCGATGCAGCTGGTGACACTTGGCGTCTTGAGACTTGCTGGGGCTACTGCCACGCAGCAGGTTTCTCTGTCACATACAGATTCTAACCTAAAGATTCCAACAAACAAAAAAGAGACATTCTCGTGAAATACGATAAGAACCAGGCTCTCCTGTCCTGCGAAATTCCGGGTGTGCCGCACAAGTGCGGCAAGGTGCGCGATGTATTCGATCTTGGTGACTCGCTTTTGATGGTGGTTACCGACCGAATAAGCGCCTTCGACGTCATTTTGCCGTGCGGAGTGCCTGATAAAGGGCGTGTTTTAAATAGCTTGTCCTTGTTCTGGCTCGATTTCCTTGGTGTCAGAAATCATCTCATAACGGCAGACGTTGCCGAATATCCTGACATCATCAAACCGTACGCGGAAGATCTTCGCGGCCGTTCGATGATTGTCAGGAAGGTTTCGATGCTGCCGGTTGAGTGCATTGCGCGTGGTTACTTAACAGGTTCCGGCTGGAAGGAGTATAATGCGTCCGGTACCGTCAATGGCCAAAAACTGAGGCCTGGCTACGAGAATGCCTCTAAGTTGGATGAAGTTCTTTTTACGCCGACGACCAAAGCGGAAGTCGGCGATCACGATGAAGCAATCGATTTTGCGGCGACGGAATCCCTCGTTGGGGCCGAAGTCGCCGCGAAACTTCGCGATGCTACAATCAATCTTTATTCCAAGGCGGCATCATACGCCGCCGAACGCGGCATAATAATTGCCGATACAAAATTTGAATTTGGTCTCGATCCCGATGGCGAGCTCGTTCTTGCCGACGAGATTCTGACTCCCGACTCAAGCCGTTTCTGGCCGCAGTCCAGTTACAAGGTCGGTTCAAATCCGCCTTCGCTTGATAAACAGTACGTGCGCGATTGGCTTGATGCCTCTGGCTTTAACCGCGAGCCGCCAGGGCCAGTCTTGCCCGATGATGTTATTGCACGTACTCGTGAGATTTACCTTAAGGCTTACAAGGATATTGCCGGCAAGGATTTGGATTAAGATTTTAATTAGAAATTAGAGGTGTTAAAATGGGTATAATGGATCAGATGAAGCAGGCTATGAAGATGCGCTCCGAATCAAAGCGCATTGAAGCCGAAATCAAGAAAATCACAGCCGAATATTCCAATGGCGGCATTAGCGTTGTTGCGCGCGGCGATATGACGATTTCAAGTATCACAGTCGCTCCGGAAGCTTACGATGAAGTTAAGAAGGATAAGCCTCAGCGTTTTGAGACAATGCTTTTTAATGTAGTTAATGGCGCGCTTAACAAAGTTCGTGAAGCTACACGTCAGGAAATGATTAAGAAGCTTCAGGAGTCTGGCGCAGGTGGGCTTTTTGGCTAAGCCTTGCCAGTAAACCTAAAGGTTTGACGGGTAGTGGATCCGATAGTCGAACTAGAAAAGACTTTAGCGAAACTTCCCGGGTTGGGCAGGAGATCGGCTTCGCGCGCGGCTCTTGCCCTGGTTCGTGAAAAGGATCGTTTGCTCAAACCCCTGGCGGAGGCGCTCGATATAGCCGCCGCCCGGGTGGTGTGTTGCTCCAAATGCGGGGCGTTCACCGTAAGCGGCAACGATCCTTGCGTTTTCTGCACCGATCAGATGCGCGATTCCAAAATCCTTTGCGTCGTCGAGGAGCCTGCCGATATCTCGTCGATCGAATCTACCGGTGCTTTCCGTGGGCGTTACCACTCTCTTGGCGGCAAGCTCGCCCCGGCGCGGCATATGGGCCCCGAAAAGTTGC
>JAGBXE010000093.1 GCA_017629455.1 Kiritimatiellia bacterium | reverse complement strand
CTGTAAGAGAGGCTCTCCCCTGTCACGGTTGCATCAATAGGCCCATTCACCTTCAAAGAGAAGCGAGCGCCGCCGCCATTGTAAGAGGCATTATCGGGGATTCCCGTCCATCTACCAATAACTTTTCCTGCTGACGGCGTGTAGACAACATTTGCCGTGGAGCCGAGTTCAAGATATGCCTCTACCGATGTCGCCGCCTCGCCACCGTTGATTGAGACGAGTCCAGAACCGTCCGGCACCGACACCGCGTACTTTGCCTTGATAACTCCGTCATCATTTATATAGCCCTCCGGAAGGACCATCTCCGCGCCGGTGAAACGCGCACGATCAAGCGCTCGGTTGTAGGCAAGCTCGGCATCGGTAAGAACGCGCTTATATATTCTCACGGCGTAAAGGTCAAAGGCGGCGTTGCGCTTCCCGATCCAAGTACCGATATTTACTTGGTCGGTAGTCGGCCTTCCGCTGTAGGCCGTGTTATTAAGGCAAAAGCCCTCATCGTTGAAAGCAACCTTTGCACCCGATCCATCGCGGACGATCGCAACAGATGTATCTTGACCGAAATAGCCGCGTGTGTCTTTGCGGATACCTGCGTACTGAAGATTCATAGACGATGTTGCCGCATACTGAAGAGCGCCGAATGCGCCGCGTTGCGCCTTAAGATAAGTCGCGTCCTTATCACCCTGCATAGAAAGAATCAAATCGCGCACGTCGGCGCCATTTCCAATATGAATATACGCGGCAGTCCAGTTAAAATACCTCGGGCGGACGAACATCTCTACCGTCATCGACTTATCCTTAAGCGCGGCAGTGACACCGGAAACAAAATTCGACATATAAGTCTTACCGTCAAATGCGATAGCGTTCACACGGCGGTCAAGCTCGCCATTGGCGCCCCATCCGCCAGTTGTGCCTGCTTCGTCAAGCCCGTCCCAGGAGGCAATGAGCCCCTCGGAAATATAAGAAGAGAACGGCATCGCCGTTGCAGCAGCTGTTTCCACAACAGCCTCGACCGGAGATGTGGCCATAAACGTAACCTTCTTTGCGCCGTCGCTCTTAACGGCATTGCCTGGAAGCCCCGTCCAGTCTCTAAGCCCCCTGCCCTCGCTAGGCGTGTAGACGAATGTTACATTCTCGCCAACTGGCACCCAGACGCTTCCCTCATCACTTCCGTCCACCGTCACCGTGCCGTCAGTGACTACGACATCTATTCTAACCTCAAGAAGATTACGAGCGGCATCAAACCGATAACCGTCAGGCAGCGTCTCTGGCAGAGCCTCCGCGAGCGACAAGCCGTCATAACGTACCTTATCGACTGCCGCGTTAAACGCCACCTCCGTCGCGTCAAGCGGACGCGAGTAGATTCTCAACACATTGAACAAGCCTACGAAACGGTCTGTCGCAGCATTGTAGCGGGCGCCAAGAGCTGGATAATCATTATCTCCGCTTACAGATATATTGCCAGTAGCAAAATTAGAAATCTTTTCACCGTTTGCAAAGAAGTTTTCAGGGGCAGAGCCTGATTGATTGTACGAGACAGTATATGTTTTGCGTGAAAGGCCCATCGGCGAAGACGCCTTTGCAAGCGTAGCGGGAGAACCGTTGGCGCCGCCAAAATAACTTGCACCAGGCGAAGCGTTCATATACAACAGCCGCGACGTAAAGCGGTTGTTCACCACTTGAGTAAAAGCATTGGTGCGGTATGGCGTGATGCTCGCTTCAATCGTATTCCAGTCAGGCAGAAGGTTTGCCAACTGAAGCGGATGGGCATTGTTTATGCAGCCCCACACCTCAAGCGCGTCTTCACGAAACGCGGCGCGCCCACGGATAAGATCCCACGGATACTGCTGCTGACCGGTAAGGTCGTACCACTTGAATGAAAGGTTGTCATGGACTCCTGGAGCGACATTCTCCTTTGCATCCCAAAGCCCGAGCAATCCCTTAGAGACATAAGTGAGAGCAGGGAGCTCCTGTTCAGCAAAGACTGAAATCGCAGCAGGCGCGGCGGCCGTAAAGGTGACAGTGCGATTGTCAGATGATTTTTCCGCCTTGAGAGGAAGCCCCGTCCAACGCACTTTCGTCCCCTTTTCAGGCGTAAAGGCGAGTGTCACTTTCGTGCCCACCTTGAAGTATGTGCCGCTTTCGAGAGAAGCTGCGCCGCCCTTGGCTACGATATCACACCTCACTTCGAGGCACTGCTTCTCGCTATTCCAGCGATATCCGTCAGGTAGCGTCATGTTGGCAAGCGTCGTTTCTTCGTCCGCGCCAAAGAAGCGTATTCTGTCGAGCGCGGCGTTGAAAGCGACCTCGACCGGCTCAAGAGGACGAGAATAGAAGCGAATTGAATAGAGCGAACCTGCAACTGTACTGTCGTCTGCGTTATATCTCGACCCTAATGATGGATACGTACTCAATGTCCAACCAGAACAAGGAGAGCGCCCTATCGGCACCTCGGAGCCGTTCACATAGTAGTCAATGCGCCCATTAAGCAGTGATGCTGCGCTATCGCGATAGACGGCCGTAAGCGTATTAGCGTTACCGGCTCTGACTATCTCCGACTCGCCGTAATCGCAAGCTCTTTCTCCATTGTATCGCTGAGCGCCGAAGCCGCCAATATCCGTTCGCACAATAAATATACGATGTTGGTCATCACAATTTGAGAAAAGATTGTAGCCAGAATTGATTTTGGCGCAGAACTCTGCTGTAAGGTAGCTGGGGATCGGATGCGTAGTGAAGGCTGAATCTTTACTTCCGCCAAGAACAAGATTATTAGCGCCCCAAGAGCCGGAATTGCGAAGCGTCCACTTGCGGCCAGAGCCTGTAAGATCTACCCAGCCTGTGGAAGTTTGAACATTATGAAAGCCTGTGCCTGCGTTATCAATGCCGTCGAAGAGCGCGAGAATGCCCTTCTGCACGTATGAGTAAGGCGTAATGGAGCTTTCGCCCGCCGAATCTGTCGCGAGAGATGTGATACATATCGGCGCGCCTGCCGTGAAATTAACGACGCGCTCGTCCGCTGCATCTGGATAGGAGTAAGCACTCGGCATATTTGTCCAACCGAGAAAGCCCTCTCCGTGATACGTAAGCGTCACGCTCTCACCGACTTTAATCCAGGCAGTAGGAAGTTTCGAAGCCTCTCCTCCATTGATTGAAACGAGGCCCTTTGCGGCAATGGCGTTTGCAGAAACGCGCACTTTAAGAGCATCGCTTGCGCTGTCGTACTCATAACCATCGGGAAGATCTGCAGGAAGAGCCCATTTTAAAGAGAGATTCTCATGACGGATGCGGTCAAGCGCGCGATTGAACGCCCTTTCCTTCGCGGTGAGCAAGCGATTGTAAACTCTGAGGAAGCGAATGTCGCCGCGCAGTGCCTGAGTGGGCTGGTCGTAGCGTCCGCCGATAATAAATGAGTTGGCCGTATTTTGTTGGGCATTTTGGTTGCTCGCATAGAACGCGGAAGCGTTGGAATCGCGCCACGCCTGAAGGTACTTAACTTCATCGGCGATGGTAAAATATGCTAATTCATTGGCCTTTACCTTAGAATCAAGCTTAACATCGCCTGTGGTACTACCGTTGCGGCGATAGTGGCGCAATGCTCCGTCCTTAAATGTCGTACCGTTATTGTGGCTGACAATCATACCGTAGTTTGCGGGCCTATAGTTTGAGAAGATGATGCCTGTCGTATCAAGGGTCTTCGGCTGGAAGGCGAATTCCCAAGTCGCAGTATGCCAAGTGAGCTTTGAAGTTAATGCCTCAGGCAATACGCAAGGATTCCCGTCTGCATCATTGCGCATCGCATTTCCATTCGCCCATGTCGCGATGCCGTTCATCGTGCCATCAAAGCCGTAACCGGAAAGATCCTTCCAGACTGAAGCCGCTGGATTGTGGACGCCTGTGCCTGCATTGTCAATGCCGTCCCAAAAACCAACCAAGCCGCCAGGCACATACGAACGCGAGAGACCGAGATACGGAGTTGCAGGGCCTGCGTCATACACATTGAACTTTTTGGTATACAACTCACCTTCATAATCGCCGATGCCTGTAAGCACCATCTCTCCGTAGCCGGGAGATGTGTTATTTAAGTAAGAGACTTTGTAATCGACATCTTCAACAAGAAGTTTGTCCGTAAAATAATCGTATACAACTGCGCTCGGCGTAGGATATGGAGCATTAGGAATGATTCGCTGCGGAGGAATTTCTTCTTTGATGCACAACGTTGAAAAACAAGGCCCGGGGATAAAGTCGCCTTTCTTCTCAGAGTTTACGAGGAACGCTTTGTCGCTCGACGGATTTGCGACATCAAATATGCCTATTGCGCCGGTAACGGAATTTGTGGCTGGAACAAAATGATGGACGAGATTGTCTTCATACCACACCTTAAAGTCGTAAAGCCTGAAAGATGCCATTTTTCCGGTGTCGGAGCAACCGAAAATATAAAATGTTCCACTGCCCTTGTCCAAGGAGCCTGTTGTTGTATAAAGCTCATCTTCAACAGTAAGTTTTACGTTACCAGACGACTCTGTAGTAATTTCGATGCAGCAATCTTTTCCAAGCGTGCCTGGCACTGCAGCAATATTATTTCCAGAAGAATGGAACATATACATGTCGCTCTGCCAATTGAAAAGATATTGTTTACTATTCCATCCGTAACCGAAAAATGCAGTGCCTGATTTATACGTCGTTGGACTGAAATTCATCTTGACGGAATACTTCGGCCCTATGGCGGTACTCAAACCGATGCGCTGCACGCCAGTCGATTCAAGATATTGAAGAGCCCTATACCCCTCTGGAAGTGAGACGCTTTCGTAGTTGAAGGCGCTGCTCGTTAAAGCACCGGTAGCAGCGATAAACGCAAGGACAATAGTCTTGATAGTACTATTCATTTTTAGCCTTTCCGTCACAATTATCGACATGATAATCTTCCTGACGATATGTATAGTAACACAAGTAAGCGCACCGAGTCAAGTGGGAAATACGAGTTATTTCAACAAATACCCCCCCCCCAACTTTTTTTAATTAACTACTGAGTGGTTAGGGGTTAGGGGATAGGG
>JAGBXE010000092.1 GCA_017629455.1 Kiritimatiellia bacterium | reverse complement strand
TCGAAAAGTGCGGGCGCTTCAAGCGAAGCGTTTGCTTTAGTGCAGGCAATTTTAAAACTTCTTATAACTTCGCCGAGAGGGGACTTAAGGCGTTTATGCACCCAGATAATGCCGTGGAAATGCTCAGGCATTATCGCATATTGGCAGGGCTCGACTTCGGGGAATATAGAATTGAGATTTCTCCAAGCTTCAGCGACTTTGGCGCCAAGGGGCGAGAGATTCATTTTGCCGCCGGCGATTTCGCCGAGAATCGGGCGACGCTTTTTAACCGTAAGCGTAATCATATAAATCCAAGGCTGGCAGTAATCCCACCCTGGCAGGCGGATGCCGGATTTCAGATGACCGTTTTTATCGCGGCGGTTAATCATGCTGGCCATTATAGCATAAAATGGTCGAATCGGCGGAATCGGCGGAGTCGGGAGTGCGCCTGGCAAGCCCCGGGCTCAGCCAAGCGCACACTGTGCGCTGTCTATGAACCAATATTACATTTTTTGCGGCTGATAAAACAAGATTTTTCTTCCCCTTTTTGAGACCATATCTCTAAGTCTAAGAAGGTGAACGAAAGGAGTTTGTCATGCAAAACTACAAGCTGAATGGAATTAAAAGGAAATTGTCGATTCTGACGGTTGCATTTACTTTTATGCTGGCGTTGTGTCATGCATCGGAATTTCCGCTTGCAGGAGGGAATATCGCCTCCTCCGAAGCCGACGGCTGGAACGGCGCGAAGCCTGGCTCTGGCGAGGAAGCCAAGTTTATACAGCCCGGCACATACACGGCCTCCGACAACGTGACGTTCGGCTCGGTTAACTTTGCCACGGATGGCCTCGTCTTCGATCTCAGCTCGGGCAACAGAGCCGTCACGCTCGACGGCGCAACGCCAGTCGTCGGCCCGACTATTGCTAACGCTACTACACATCTTAAGGGTGGCTCATGGAATGGAAAGGATATTACTTTTCAAAAAATTGGTGATGGCTATACGCTGCGTCTCACCGATGGCGCGTCGATTGCAGACGCGGGAACGCTCAGCCTTGGCCACGGGCTGATCAACAATTCGGTCGTACTCGACAGTGAAGCGAAAATCCAAGCAGGCACAATTCTCCTTCATCGGTGGGGCAATACCGGCACGAAACTTGACGTGGGAGGTGGTAGCAAGGTCTATGCGACAGGCGCTTTCATAGTGCAGCAGAACGGCGAGTCCGTTTACTTCGCCGGCAACCACTTTGTTGATGTACACGGCGTCGGTTCGCTTTTGCAGGTTGGCGGCGATCTTAATCTCGGTCAGTTCAACTCGGACAATGTCGTTCGCATTCGGGACGGGGCGACTTTGTTCGTGAATAGCACAGTGAAGATGGCAGGCGGCGGACGACATTTGCTGGAAGTCCTGAACGGGGCGACGGCGACTGTCAAAAAAACGGAGATCAGCACCGTTGGCAACCGCATTGTCGTATCCAATGCCACCTATAAAGTTAGCGAGGGCATATCGCTGGGCAACGCCGCAACTGTGACAGGCAACGTGATGATCGTCACTGGGCCTGAGGCCGTGTTCAACTGGTCCGGCAATGTCTTCGGCACTGGCTGTGG
>JAGBXE010000091.1 GCA_017629455.1 Kiritimatiellia bacterium | reverse complement strand
GCCAAGTTGTGCAATCGAAAAATTAGCGGTATGGTAGGAATGAAAATTGCATAAGAAAAGGTATAGTAGATTTCGTAGGTCGCTTTGTTGTTACAAAGGTCGCGGATGATGTTGTTACAGAGATGAGATTGTAAATATTTAATCTCCGCTACAGACTTGCTCATAGGCATACAATATTGTAAAATACGTTGCGTTATTTTTGCCATCTAATGAAAGAAGTAAATGATATGGACGTTTCATTGTATGTAAAGACCATGGCGCAACGCGCTCGCGTTGCTTGCGGAACACTTGCGCGCCTAACTACAAATGAGAAAAATGCCGCGCTTTCGGCAATAGCTGATTCGCTTGAAGCGCGCCGCGCCGAAATTTCTAAGGCGAATGAATTGGACGTTGAAAAAGCGCGTGAAAATGGTCTTTCCTCTGCGATGATCGACCGTTTAACGCTTACGCCGGCTCGTTTTGACGCCATGGTTGCAGGCCTTAGGCACGTCTGTTCGCTCCCCGATCCTGTCGGCGAGACAATGTGGGTGCGTGATCGCGATAATGGAATGTCGATTCGTAAAGTTCGTGTTCCTTTTGGTGTTGTTGCCGTCGTTTTTGAAAGTAGGCCAAATGTCTTTATCGACACGGCCGCACTTTGCATCAAAACTGGCAATGCGCTAATCTTGCGCGGTGGGAAAGAGGCTATCAAATCAAATGCCGCGCTTATGGCCGCTACACACGAAGCGCTAGAATCGCTAGGAATCGGCGATGCTGTGCAGTTTGTCGACATTACTGATCATGCGGCGGTTTCTGAGCTTGTGCGCGCTGTGGGGCTTGTGGATGTCGCAATTCCGCGCGGCGGCGAGCGGCTTATCCGTGCTATGTGTGAGGCTGCGCTTGTGCCGGTTTTAAAGCATTACAAGGGCGTTTGTCATGTTTATGTTGACGAGTCTGCCGATCTTGAAATGGCGCTTAAAATAATCGACAATGCCAAGACGCAGCGTCCAGGCGTTTGCAATGCTCTTGAGTGTCTGCTCGTAAACGAGAAGGTGGCCGGCGTATTCCTGCCGCGCGTTCGTGAATGGGCATCCAAGAAGGGTGTTGTTCTTCACGAGGACGGTGGCGAAGTCGCCAACGACTGGGAGCGTGAATTTTTGGCGCTTGAAATGAATGTCGGTATCGTAAGTGATGTTTCAGCTGCCGTTGAACATATTAATCGCTATGGCTCGCATCATAGTGATTGTATCATTGCGGCCGATAAGGATTGTGCGGCGCAATTCTTGCGCGATGTTGATTCGGCGGCCGTTTATCACAATGTTTCAACGCGCTTTACCGATGGAGCGGAGTTTGGCATGGGCGCGGAGATTGGCATTTCGACCGACAAACTTCATGCGCGCGGGCCGATGGGGCTTGAAGAGCTTACAACATACAAATATCAGATTGTAGGCGATGGAATCGTACGAGGCTGATAACGTACATTTTTCTGATTGAAACATCTAGGAGTGAGATAAATGAATTATAGGGGATTTATTGGCAAATTCGCATCGGCAGTAATTATCGTTTGTGCTTCTGTTGCGCAAGCGGGATTGCGCGTTGAGGTGGCAGCCAGCTGTAAGGGTGAGCGCACGGTGCAAATAGCGGCGGATGAGTTTCGCTCGTTTTATTCGCGTCTAACGGGGCGTAAGGCAGATGGCGAAACGAGAGTGTTGCTAACCATTGATTCTTCGCTTTCTTCCGACGGGTACGATGCTTTTGCGATTAAATCCGATGCGAAAGGCGCGGTTATCTCGGGCGGTAATGCTCGCAGCGTTCTTTATGCTGTCTACGATTTGTTAGAGAAGCGCGGCGGATGCCGCTGGTATTGGGATGGCGATGTTGTGCCTAAAATCGACGAGCTCGATGTTTCCGGGCTTGATATTTCGACAAAGTCGCGTTTTAAATACCGTGCAGTGCGCTACTTCTCTCACCGCGGGCTTACGCGTTTCCGTTCGTTCCAATGGAGCCCCGAAGATTGGAAGCGCGAGATTGACTATCTTTGCAAGATGAAAGTCAACGTTTTCATGATGCGTATGGGCTGGACAGATCTTTTCCAGAAGGCGTTTCCCGATATCTGCCCGTATCCCGATCCGTCGGTGCGTCTTCCCGGGACGTTGGACGGTTACGATAACCAGTCATTGCACTGGTCGCTCCAGTATTGCGGGCTTCAGCGCAAATTTATTCAGGAGTATGGTTTTCAGCGCGGCCTAATGCAGCCAGAGGATTTCGGCACGATGACACATTGGTACACTCGTACGCCGAAGAGTTTTCTTGATGGAATGAAGCCCGATTTTCTGCCGAATTCCGTAGCTTGGTACAATGATCCATCAGGGCTAGTGTGGGATATCCGCAATCCAAAATGGATGGATATGTACTGGAAGCTGACGGAAACGTCTATTCGCGAGTACGGCCGGCCGGATATTCTTCATACGATGGGTCTTTCTGAACGCAAATGCTCGGATGATCCAGAGGAGAATCTGCGCTTAAAGATTCAGGTTATGAAGAATCTTATCGATGATGCTCAGCGCCGTTACCCCGATTCGCTTATTATTCTTGGCGGGTGGGATTTCCATTTCACGTGGGAGCCAGAAGAG
>JAGBXE010000012.1 GCA_017629455.1 Kiritimatiellia bacterium | reverse complement strand
TAGGAAGGGTCTAGGTATGTCTACGGCAGGTGTGATAGTAGCTTCAATATTTCCTCTACTTTTCGGTGCGTCTGCACCGCAAGAGGCTATCGGGCTTTTACCAGTAAAAAATATGCCAGCCATGCGCCATGAAACGCTTAAGCTTGTAGAAGGCGGCAAACTTAACTTTGCGATTGTCGGCCGCTTCAAAGATGAGCGTGATTTTCGCGGTCCAGAAGGCCAGAAACTGGATAAATTCGACCGCAATTCTCTCAAGCGCGCGGCAGACACGCTCGTTTGGGCATTTGATGGGGCGTTTGGTGTTAAGCCTGACGTATTGGAAGAAGACGACCCAAAGCTCAGCTCGTACAAATACATTATTGCCTTAGGGTCAACTCGTTTGTCGGCTGAACTTGGTTTAGTTCCTGAGCGTTTGCCGTGCGAAGGCTTTGAAATAAAGTCCTGCAGTAAAGGTGTTGCAATTGCGGGCATGGATGGCTTTAGGATTCCTGGCTTTTACGATAGGTTCAATTGGAGGTCGCGCCGCATTAACTGTAACGGTACTTTGTGGGGCGCTATTGATTTTGCAGAGCGCTTTCTCGGCAGCCGTAAGTTTTCGCTGCAGCATGGCGAGGATTATTTTTATACGCCCAGTTTAAGTTCCTTGAGCATTTCGCCAATTCACTATTCCGATCACCCCAGGCAGCATTTCCGCGCGGGAAACGCGATGGAGGGGTGGCGCGTGGGGACTTCGACCGACTTTTTCGGCGGCGAGGCGCCTGGGCCTTTTGATATGGCAAAGGCTCACCCGGATGAAATTGAAAAGATTTTCTACCGCGATACAATGGGTCGCCTTTGGTACGATCCGCACACGTACGGGAAGAATTTCTTCGATGTTACGGGTACGCGTTTAGCGGAACTTTTAGTTGAAGATTTTGAAAAATATTATGCGCAAGATGGGCGCGGCACATACTGGAAGGATGCGTGGTGTCCGTCTACGCGGTATATGTGGTTCGGCCAATGCGACCGCCGCGTTAAGTTTTCGGAAGAAGTCGAACAGAAGTACCGCCGCGAAAATCCTCGTCCCGATTGCGACCGCTACAGCGAGCTTTACGGGCAATTTTATTTGCGTTTAGCCAATCTCGCAAAAGAGCGCTTCCCCGATAAGCGCCTTGTGCTTATGGCCTACTCCAACTATTTGCGTGCGCCGCGCACAGTCAAGCGCTACCCCGACAACGTGCAAATGATGGTATGTATCGGTTCGCCCGCATTAGCCGCAAGTAGCGTCTATATGAGCGATGTTATTGAATGCTACGAAGAGTGGAATGCCATAACTTCCCATAAGGTTGTGCCATATCTTTATAACCTCTGCTACAACGTAGATGGCGGCCCTGTGCCGATGCTTATGCAGGGGCTTTTCATGGGTGATTTCCTAAAGAAAACAGCTCCCTACACAGATGAACTGGGTATCTATTACCCGTGCTTTGGTAAGTTCGGCCGCACTGATCCCCTTGCGGCGTACCTCATGTACCGCGCATCATGGAATCCCGATTTCGATGCCATTGCTGGTGCCCGCGACTATATGGTCTCGCTTCTTGGTGAGGCTGCAGGTAACGAGATTGCAGGGTTTATTGAACGCCTTAAATCATTGTGGATCGAGCGGTATATCCCTGAAGTTGACGTAGGTCCTTATGTGCGTCGTCTTACGCGTTGTATTCCTCAGTTGCAGCATGAGGCGTTTTATTTGAAGATGTTTACGCCCGATGTTCTGGAGGAACTTGAAAACAGCTTAAAGAAAGCCGAAAAACTTATTGCGGGCAATGCGCGCGCAGAGCGCGTTTTAAAGGCGTTTGCTGCGCCTATGCGCAAGACTTTCGCAACCGCGCGCGCATATCACTCCATTAAGGTCATCAATGTTGAAATCGGCAGGGAGCAGTCGCGTCTTCCCGATTTCAAGAAGGCGTATCTTGATGATGGCACCAAGGTCGTCAATCCCGACGCGCGCATGTCGTGGAACGAGAAGGGGCTGACGCTTACTGTCGTTTCGCCTCAGCCCTATAAACTCGGCAGAGAAATTTGGGATGGCGATTGCATTGAGTTCTTCCTTGCAACAGGCGATTCAAAACCCATCAATCTTTACCAGTTCGCTGTAGGAGCCAATGGAAAACTTGAGGATTTCCATACGTCCATGGATCCGCCGCGTCCGCGCGATATGGATTGGGCGGCAGCTGGGTTAGTTGCAAACGTTACGCGCAGCGAAAAAGAATGGAAGCTTGATTTCTTCCTGCCGTGGTCTGCCATTTACGATGGAGCTCCTAAGGCAGGCGACGTCTGGCGTATGAACCTTATTTCTAACAGGACTTCGCCTAGCGAGTATTCGTCGTTGGCGCCAACGCTTAACAATAATTTCCGTTGGAATTTCTACACACGCCTTAAGTTCAAGGACAGCAAATGAGATATTGTTCGCTAGCCATTTCTTTTGCTTTTTCGGTAGCGGCAATTACTGCCGTTGCCAATTTGCCGCCGCAGCTTGAAAATAAGGCGCTACCGAAAGTAGAAGTCTTAAAAGCGGCAGGCCATTCGCCAATTGAACTCGTTAAGGATGGCAAGATAAATTTTGCAATCGTTGGCGAATTTGCCGCAGAAGAGGCTGTCCGAGGCCCTGGGGATACGCCGCTTAAAAAATTCGGCCGCGATTCGGTCAGGCAGGCGGCGCATCTTCTTGCGGACGTGTTCGGTAAAACCGTGGGCGAGCGCCCGCAAATTTTTGAAGCTGGCGATCCGAAGGCAAAGGCTTATCCGTTCGTTATTGCGCTTGGCGAAACATCATATTCGCGCGCGCTCGGGGTAAAACCGCTTGAACTGCCGCGCGAGGGCTTCGAGGTGCGCACCACCGACAAGGCCGTCGTGATTGCCGGCATGGACGGTTTTCGCATCCCTGGGATGTACGACATCTACAACTGGAAGTGCCTACGTATAACTTGCAACGGTACGCTTATGGGCGCTATCGATTTTGCCGAGCGCTTCCTTGGGGTAAGAAAATTTACCAACAGGCAGAAGGATCTCTGGCACGTTTATCCTAAAGTTTCTCACTTGTCGGTTCCAGCCTGCGCCTATCGCGATCATCCGCGGTACTGGACGCGCTGGCCGATGCGCGAAAACTGGCGTTCGGGGGTATCTAGCGATTTCTTCGGCGGCGAGGCCCCGAGCCCGTTTGTGCTTTCAAAAGCGCATCCCGATAAGATAGAAACGATATTCTATCGCGATTCATCTGGGCGGCTTTGGCATGACGAAAAGGAATACGGCGGCAATTTCCTGGATGTTTCAAATAATAAACTTGCCGACATTCTCGTCGAAGATTTCAAGCGCTACTATGAGACGGAAGGGGCCGATTCATATTGGAATCCGGTATGGGCGCCGTCGACGCGCTATCTCTGGTTCGGACAGTGCGACAAATCGATTATCTTTGACAACGAACGCGTGCGTTCGATGCAGAGGAAAAACCCGTCGGCCTGCTCTGTAATGAGTGAGGTTTATTCGCACTTTCACAATTACCTTGCAAAGCGTTGTCAGGAAGAATTTCCAGGGCGCACGCTTGTGTTGATGGCGTACCATGAGTTTCTGATGCCGCCCAAAACGATCGAGCGCTTCCCCGACAATGTGCAGATGCTTATTTGCCACGGAACGCCTGCGCTTATTGGAAGCGCGCGTTATCGCAAGCTTGTTACGGCGTTTTACGATGCATGGAACAAGAAGTGCGCTCCCGATAAAAAAGGCGCTCTTTATACTTACGACTTAAGCGCTACGCAAAATACGGTTTTTCCTACAATGTTGCGTGGGTATTTTGAAGGCGAATTTCTAAAGCATGTGCGCCCATATTCCGACCCACACAACATCTATACATGCTTA
>JAGBXE010000090.1 GCA_017629455.1 Kiritimatiellia bacterium | reverse complement strand
CCGCACCGACGGCTACGACCCCGCCGTCGGGCAAGAACTCGTCCTCACGCCCCATGAAGGCGAAGCGGCAAAACTCCTTGGCTGGACGCGCGAACAGGTTTCGTCCGACAGGCTTACCGCCGCAAAGGAAATATCGGAACGCTACGGCGCCACGACGATCCTGAAGGGCTCTCGCACGCTGGTCGTCTCCGCCGACGGCAAACGCATATACGAGAACGAAGCAGGAAATCCTTTCATGGCGCTCGGCGGGATGGGCGATCTTCTGGCCGGCGTTGTCGCGGCAAGGTGGGCATACCTCAAAGAAGACCCGTTCCTGGCGGCGGCATCGGCGACGTGGCTGCATTCGCACGCTTCCGACCAGATCGTATCGGAGGGGATCGACCCGTCAATCGTCAACACCGCTTCGCGCATAGGCTCCTTGCGAGTTCGCCTTGACGCATAAGCCCCGGACGGGGGCGGCCACAGGCGAATATGCTATAATACGCGGCTCAAAAACTCAAAAGGTTGACTTCAATGTCTGACGCAGTTCTAAAGGCATACGGCGAAGATGTTTTCTCAGAGAAAGCAATACGCGGCAATATGCCGCCTGCAGTAGCGAAAAAACTTATCGCGACTATGCGCGAGTCAAAGCCTCTCGATCCGACGATCGCAGATGCAGTTGCAGAGGGCATGAAAAAGTGGGCGACCAAACGCGGCGCCACACATTTTACACATTGGTTTCAGCCTTTAACTGGCGGAACCGCCGAAAAGCACGACGCATTTTTAGAGCCCGCTGGCCCCGCTCAGGCCGTACAGCGCTTTTCAGGTAAAAATCTAATCGGCGGAGAAACTGACGCGAGCTCCTTCCCTTCCGGTGGGCTGCGCTCTACTTTCGAGGCGCGCGGCTACACGGCGTGGGATCCAACATCACCAGCATTCCTAAAGCGCCATGAGAACGGCGCCACGCTTTGCATACCGACGGCATTCTGTTCTTTTACAGGCGATGCGCTCGATATGAAAACGCCGCTCTTAAGGTCGGTGCAATCTGTTTCCAAAGCAGTTGAGCGCTTGATGAAAATGTTCGGCCAGCCCAAGGCACACGTTGAAATTACGCTTGGCGCCGAACAAGAATACTTCCTGATCGACCGCAAATACTATCTTCGCCGGCCCGACTTATTACAAACCGGCCGTACATTGTTTGGAGCGGCGCCTGCAAAGCACCAGCAGCTTGAAGACCATTATTACGGTGCCATCCGCCCGCGCGTACTAAAGTTCATGACAGAGGTCGAAAACCGCCTCTGGCAGTTAGGCATCCCTGCTAAAACGCGCCACAACGAAGTAGCTCCCGCACAGTTCGAGCTAGCTCCGATGTTCGAAGACTTAAACCTGGCCGTAGACCACAATATGATGATAATGGAGGTTCTACGCCAGTCGGCCGAAAAGAACGATCTAGTCTGCCTTCTCCATGAAAAGCCATTCGCCGGCGTCAACGGTTCTGGCAAACATTGCAACTGGTCAATATCATACGGAGGGCGCAATCTCTTAACGCCAGGCGACAACCCGCGTGAGAACGCAATTTTCCTTGCTGTACTTATGTCGGTTATCCGCGCAATAGACCGCCACGCCGATTTGCTCAGAATGTCCACATCTGGCGCAGGGAACGATCATCGCCTTGGTGCCAATGAAGCGCCGCCTGCGATTATCTCAGTCTTCCTTGGCGACGAACTGAACGCCGTCCTAGATTCCATCGACAAAGGTAGATCGGAAAAAAGCGGCGGCAAACGCGGCAAGGTCCGCGTAGGTGTCGACACGCTTCCGCCTCTGCCGCGCGACACGACCGACCGCAACCGCACATCGCCTTTTGCCTTTACAGGCAACAAGTTCGAATTCCGCGCGCCTGGTTCGTCGCAAAACTGTGCGCGCAGCCAGATGGTGCTTAACACGATTGTCGCCGAATCGATCGACGCTCTTTGCGACAAGCTTGACAATATGCACGGCGACTTCAACTCCCGCTTGCAAAAGCTTCTGCAAGAACAAGTGCGTGCGCACCGCCGCGTTGTATTCTCTGGCGATGGCTATTCGAAAGAATGGAAAGATGAAGCCGCACGAAGAGGCCTTCCCAATCTTAAAGATACGGTTGCCGCGCTTGCCCCATTAAGCGACAAGCGAAATATCGCGCTCTTTGAAAAATACAACGTTCTTTCAAAAGCGGAAATGCTTGCACGTCTTGAAATCGGCGCTGCCGACTATCACCGTCGCATTCGCATTGAAGCTGGCGTCAGCCTTGAAATCGCCCAATCAATGATTAGGCCTGTTATCGCAGAAGAGTTTTCAAGGCTCGCAACGGCATTAGGGCAAGCAAAGGCAGACGGGTTAAAAACCGGCGTTAAGGGGCTTTCTGCGCTCGCGCTTAAACTAGGTGCAGGCCTAGATGATTTGCACGTAAAATGCGATAGGCTAGAACACTCACTTTCTGTTGATTCGCACGAGCTGCAAATAAAAGCTATGGCCGACTTGCGTAAGACGGTCGACAGGCTTGAATCGCTCGTCGATGACTCGCATTGGCCTCTGTCTAAATACCGCGAGATGCTTTTTGTCTACTAAACTAACAGAGCGCGATTTCAAATCGCGCTCTTTTAAGTTTTTATCAAAGGCAGTTTACTGCACCAAACCGGCACACCGTGCGGCAGGCACCGCACTTAATACATTTGCTTGTATCAATAGCGTGCGCCGTTTTCAACGACCCCGATATTGCCCCTACCGGACACTTCTTTGCACAAGCCGTGCAGCCTTTGCACTTCACGGGATCAATTGAATATACCTTAAGCGCGGCGCACTCGTGTGCAGGACATTTACGCTCTCTGATGTGTGCATCGTACTCGTCACGGAAGTAACGTACAGTAGTCAACACTGGATTTGGAGCAGTCTGGCCAAGGCCGCACAACGCGCCATCTTTAATTCCGCGGCAAAGTTCCTCCAGTAGCTCAACATCGCCTTCGCGCCCTTTTCCCTCTGTAATGCGCACGAGCGTTTCATGAAGACGCTTCGTACCAATACGGCAATGGACGCACTTGCCGCAACTTTCCTTAGCGGTGAAATCAAGGAAGAAACGCGCCATATTGACCATGCACGTCGAATCATCCATCACGACCATGCCGCCCGAGCCCATGATCGCTCCGGTCGCCGCCAATGCCTTGTAGTCGATTTCCGTATCGAGAAGATGCTCGGGTATGCACCCTCCAGACGGACCGCCCATCTGAACCGCCTTAAACTTAGCGCCTGCGCGAACACCGCCGCCGATTCCGAAAATAACCTCGCGAAGAGTTAAGCCCATAGGAACTTCAACCAAACCTCCGCGGCAAATCTTGCCCGTTAGCGCGAATACCTTCGTGCCCTTCGAGCCTTCCGTGCCCATTGCAGAAAACGCAGCTCCGCCGTTGAGGATAATCCATGCGACATTTGCAAACGTCTCAACATTATTGATGTTTGACGGGCAGTCCACATATCCCTTTTCAGCCGGGAACGGAGGCTTGAGCCTTGGCATGCCGCGGCT
>JAGBXE010000089.1 GCA_017629455.1 Kiritimatiellia bacterium | reverse complement strand
CGCGCACGGGCCCGTGTGCGCCGGCAGCGACTATGAACGCCGGATGTCCGTTGGGGCCGTTGGCTGCGGAGCGGATCTTAAGCATTCCGCCGGTGCGCGAGACGGGTGCCGACGCGGCGGCAGCAACGGCATGCCTCGCGCCCGCCGCAAGCGGCCCCCACACAAGCGCCATCTTTGCCGCAAGGTCGGTTCTGCGAACGGAAATTGCCGCACATTCAGTCGGATCTTCCATTGGCGGCGGGTCGAGGTCCGGCGGGCATGTAGTGTGCATCGACTCCGGGGTGTCAGCGGCGGACGACGGCCACGCGGTCGCGAACAGCGCACCGACAAAGGCAAGGGCGATGCAAACTGGATTATGCATGTGTTTCATGGCGCAACCACCGTGCAGGATTTAAGAAGCGACGGAGCTGCGGCAAGTGGCCGCGCACGAGGGCTGCGGCTTCGCCGGAACTCGTCGAGGTTCGACATGCCGTCGCCGTCGGAGTCGGAAGCGGCGTCGGAAGAGTCGAGCGGATTCAGCCGGAATTGAAGCTCCCACACGTCGGGCATTCCGTCGCCGTCGGAGTCTATGGACGAAACATTCCGTCCGGACGCCTTCAGACCGGCAAGCCTGTCCGACACATACAACGAGGCTATTGCCTGCCGGCCAAGCGCGGCGGAATACAGCCTGACGCCAGCGAAGACGCCGTCGAACGGAGGCGAGGCCTTCGCTCCCGGCGGAGCGCCCGCCCTGAGCGCGCCGCCGCAGTCGAGAGACGCGGACGCGGCAAAGTTGGTCGTGGACTTCGGCTCGCCGTTGACGTACAGGGTCGCCGCCGCGCCCGTGTACACAAGCGCCACATGGTATGGCTCATTGGCTTTGAGCCCTTCCGCCATAAGCGCAGTCTCGTCTATGGAGCGAACGTATGCCGCCAGCGAGCCGCCCGACATCGCGAAGACGCCGAAGCCGTTCGTGCATGCCGAGAAGTCAGTCGTGTACGTCAGCACCGGCGCGAAGTCGGCGAACGATCCAGCCTCGAACCAGGCCATGGCCGTGAACGCCGGTGGCATTGCCAGCCCATTAGTGAGTGCGGCGGGGTTCTCCACATCTTCCCACGCGGCGAACGGCGTCTGGACGTCTGCCGAGCACAGGCGCGAGGCGCAGACAATCGGCAGAACCGCCAATGACAGCTTCTTCATCTATTCACTCTCCTTTCGGCGATGTGGGTTTGAGCAGCGGCACGAGCGCAGCCGCTCCCGGCGGAAGCGGCGCACCGCCGCGCACAAGATTGTTCGTCTCTCCGGGGTCGGCTGCAAGATCGTACGCCTCGGTCGGCGCATCAAAGTCGCCGACGGCGACGACCTTGTACCTGTCGGTGCGCACGCCCCTCTGCCACAGGCTGGCGCGGATGCGCGTCTCGGTCACGACGGGCCGCCCGTCGGACTCGCCGCTCTCCATCGCGCCGCGAAGGCTGCGCCCTTTCCACGACGGCGGCGTCGGTACGCCCGCGAGGTCAAGAACCGTGGGCGCGACGTCTATGCCGCCGACCTGTCCGCGCACAACCGTGCTGGGGCGGATGCGCCGCGACCCGGCTGGCACGCGGATCATTAGCGGCACCTTCAGCTCCTCGTCGTGCAGATGGTTGCCGTGACCGGTGAAGCCGCGTTCCCAGAAACTCTCGCCGTGATCGCCCATGACCACGACGACGGTGTCGTTCCATCGCGGCGTCATGGCGACCTCCGCAAGCAGATTCGACACGGCGTGGTCGCAGTAGGCGATTTCGCCGTCGTAGGCGTCGACCGTGCGGCGGCGTATCTCGGGCGTCGCCTTGTCGGCGCCGATGCGCCATGCGCCCTTCAGGGGCCCGAGCCCGGTTGATGAGAACTTCATGTCGTACGGCACAGGCGGGTTGAAGTCCCAGTGCGGATCCATGTAGAAGAGAAAGAGAAACAGCGGCTTGTCGGGGTCGCGCCGCCTGAGTCTCGTCAGCCCCATGCGCGTCAGCATCGCGCCCTTCGCGTAGCCGGTGGCGATTCGATCCATGCCCGAATCGGGCGGCAGCGTGGCCGAATAGTCGTCCCATTCGTCAAAGCCCCTGCCGTACCCATAGCGGCGGTTAGTCATCGTGTTCGCCGTTATGCCGATAGTCACATAGCCGGCGTTCCTCAGCACCTCGGCCAGGGTCGTAGCGGCGCGGTTGTGGGGCTTGTTCGGCAGGACACGCATGTGCTCGTCGGCGGGAAGCGATGTGAAGAGCGTCATGACCGCCGGCTGAGTCCACGACCCGCCGGGTATCACCGTCTCAAAGCGCACCGCCTCGGTTGCGGCGAACCGGTCGAGGTTCGGCGACGTGTCGCGGGCGTACCCGTAGCAGCCAAGATGGGACGCCTTCAGGCTGTCTATGAGCACGAAGACTATGTCAGGGTGTTCTGGCGCGGCCGACGCGGTCGCCACCGCCAGCATAGCCGCCAATGCGATGCATCGTCTGCGCATCACACGCCCCGACCTTTCTCTTAATGAGATGCCGCCCACCATTTGCGCGCATTTTAACATAACTGTCCTCTGGATATCAACGCTCCCCGACGCCGTCAAAGTAAATCTATCGGCGTTTTGCGCTTTGAGCCAGGTAAATCGGCAACAAAACGCGGCATCGAAAGCCCGCCAATGCGCTCGGCGCACCACGCCTCAATAGCCTTTGCCTTTTCAAGCGGAACGCCAAAACGTTCACTTAGCCCTGAAACAGGATCGCACTGAAATACATAATACGGCCGAATCCTCGCGGCAGAAAGCGCTTGCAAGAGCTGAAGCATCTTTCTAGGAGTATCGTTTACCCCTTTTAGCAGCACTGTCTGCGATGAAACCGGAATTCCTTTATCAACTAGCCTTGCTGCGGCAGATGTTGCAATTTTTGCTTCAAAAGCAGTATTTATATGAACATTCGCCCAAACCTTGCCTTTTCCGCACGAAGCTAAAATCCGCGCCAATTTCGTCGTTACGCGCTCAGGAGATGAAACTAACGCACGCGTACAAATGCGCACGATGCTTATTTGCGGTAAATTACTGAATGCCGAGACAAATTCTGCTATTTTTTCATCGCTAAGCGTAAGAACATCTCCCCCAGAAAGAAGAATATCCCTTATCTTTGGCTGGCGCTTAACCCAATCGACGCATTTAGCAAGTTTCTCGGGCGTATCGACATAATCGCTCGCGCCTAAAATGTAACGCCGCGTGCAGTGCGGGCACATTTCAAAGCACTTGCCAGTCGTCATCACTAATGCTCGGTCGGGAAAACGCCGCCGCATACCTGCAGGCAATGAACGGCTAGGCTTTAATTCGCCGAAAGGATCTTTAGAAAGAATGGGGGGATATTTAAGCTCAGTCATTAGATTTCATCCGAAAAGAGCGTAGATGGAATAAAGCAAGAAGCAAGCGCATGCTCTCTAACAGTCTTGATCGTTACTGGTATGTCGCGCCCACGGAAAGCAGGAAACGCCGACGACCACGCGCCTTCAAGCCGCACCGTCACCGTGCCAGTATCAGCAATAAAGCCGGTAATCTTCATTTCCTTGGGGCTATACCTAATACCAGTTCCCAAAGCCTTTGAAACGGCCTCTTTGGCGCACCAGAATTTTACTGCCGCATGAGAAGCATCGGCTGCGGAAGCTGCAAGATCAAGTTCTTCAGCAACGAAAACGCCTTTTGCAAACTCTTCAGAAATATCACGCGAGAGCGACTCCACATCGACACCGACTCTCGCATTAGCGGCGGCTACGGCTATAACGAACTGATCGGTATGCGCAATTGCTATATCGAGCCTTTCGGAAAGGTAGTCGTTCCATGCTCCTAGCGCATGGGGTTTACCGGAACCATCGGGCCAAACTCGAACGTCGGCATCGCTCCAACGCGCCTGATGGAACTGCCGCAAGAACCTGCGCACGGCCTCTTTGGCCGCTATACGCCCAAATAGCCATTCTGTACGCCTTGCTGCCGAGCCCGACATCTCGGCAAAATCACGCCTCTCATCGGCGCCGAGTACGACATACGAAAGCATCCGTAGCCACCTCTCTTCGTTGCGGGCAAATAGCGCGTAAGGTACATCCGCCACAAGCGCCGAAGAAAAATCGGTTCCAGGATCACCGAACGCTTCTGGATCGAGAGGTGACGTTATAAAAGTCGTAGCAGGCTGAAGCACAAGATCGCGGTATTCAGTTGGAACGCGCTCAATTTGCTCCTCCCAACCTGAAACCTCCATTATCTCACGGCCGTTGCCATCGGTAACTGATATGTCGCAAAGCTGACTTTCCGGCGTAACGCCGGTTAAACGCATATAACATTTAAGCTTTGCGTCCTCTTTCGGCGAGAAGCCTTTTATGGAAAGCCTGCGCATCCTAAATGGAAACGATGCGGCGCCTTGAAAGCGTTCGTGGCTGCGCCAGACGGCAAACCCGCTAAGAGCTATTTCCAACAGAAGCGGATTTACCGACCACAACGGAAAGCGCGTAAAGGCAACGTTCCCGGCTAGAGGCGGCACGACAATTTCGTAATCAAGCCCCGATTCGCTCCATGTTTCGACAAAACGCACGCCGCGAAGCCTACTGCCGCAGCAAAGGCGCGAGGGATAAATATCACGCCCAGACCAGTGAACGCTGCGAGGACGCTCAAGAGGCTCAGGTAAGGACGTACCAACCGACGCCATACGCGCGGCAAACACGGCAGTCGCCTCCATAGCGGGCCACGTGTATGCCGCGTTAGGAGAATCGTCTCGTATTTGAACTTTTACGGCAATCTCATCGCTCTGGCCATGTGCCACACGCTCAGCCTTAACGTAAAGCTTAAGCTCGCCCGTCTCAAAGGAAAGCATGCGCCGTGAAACGAGATTTTCAATACGTACAAGATACCTATTTGGAGCAACTAAAAGCGCCGTCTCCGCCATTATCTCTACACCGACAGAAATCGCAAGTGGTATAAGCCCTTTTAAGTTAGGATCTGAATAACTCATCTGGCTTGTGCCGAAAGCGAAGTCACCTATAAACGGCAATTCCGAAAGCCTAAACACTTTTGTAATTTCAACGGAAACGCCAGGGCTTGAAGAGACAAGGTCGGCATCGGAAACGAGAGGATTAAGCGCGCCAAAATCAAACTGCCTGCGACGGCGCGCAAGTTGCGCAACGGCTGCTGCGCGCTGAGCTGCTTTTGCACCACGGGCCTTGGGCTCGCCTAACTCGCCCGATTGCACCTGACCGATAAGCGAATCTCCTGGCGTAAGAAGCGTAAGACGCGGAAACGCACGCGAAAGGCGCATTTCAGAATCGCGGCGTTCTTCGGGCGGAAGCGCCGCGTCAAAATCAAGACACTTGGCTTTCGAACGCACAAGAAACGGCGCAGTATCAAGATTAGCTCCAAGCGCGGCAAGCTGACCAAGGGCATGGCGCATCTGAAGAGAACCGCTGCGATGAATTGAATTAAGCGGTATTGCCGCGTGCTGCATATCGCGTAGAGTATCCGATACGGCAGCCGTCATAAGACCGCGCGGGCCTACCTCAAGAAAGACGCGGTAGCCATCTTCATACATCTTGCGCACTGTCTCTTCAAAACGCACCGTCCGCGCCCAACGCTTCGCTGTATCTTTGCGTGCATGGCGCACGCCGCGCGGCAAGCGCTCGGCGCTTGCGCATGAATATACATCGCAGATGCTTTCGCGCTTCATCCAGCGGTCAGCAAACTTTCGTACGGCCGGCACGAGATCGGAACATAGCGGCGTATTAAAGGGCCTATCGAGAGCAAGTACAACCGTGCGCACGCCTGCCGCGGCGAACGCATCTAAAACTTCCTGCGCACGATCTTCACTGACAATGTATGTTTTCTGGCGCGGAGAGAAATCGACTGCAAGCGCAATCTCTCCTTGCGGGAATGCCGCAACGACAGATTCTGCTTCACCTGGGCGGCGCGAAATAGCCGAAAAGACAACCACCTTCATAAGGCCACCGTGGTTGACGGCTTTATATACGATTCTATATATGTCGGAAATTATTCTTACGCGATCTTGCCGAGAAGGTAAGCCAGCCGCCCCCGAGCACATCATCGCGGCAAGGTCGCCTCCTGCAAAACCAACGACGCCGTCGGGCGAAATGCCGGCGATAGAAAGCATTCTCGTCATCGCCGAACACGCAGCATACGTTGAAACTAACGCCTGCGCATATGCGCCAGAACGAAAGATGTCGGCATCGTGCCGATAATAAGGCGCAGGCGGAAAGATAAATGACGAAGGCGTAAACTCGCTATCACCGGCAAGCGCCTCTTCTAACTCATCGAAAGCCGCGCGGCACTCAGGCTGTTCGATTGCTAAATCGCGCATCATATCGGGGTAGAATGAAGGCACACCCGGATAAACAAATGCCAACTTGCCAGCATCTGCACCTAAGAGGTGCTCGCGGAAATAGTACGTTCCACTTTTGTCACGTATTCTCTGCGCCCCGGCAATAATGCGAGAATGCGCCGAAACTAGCCGGGCATGAAGAGATGCGACATCTTCTGCAATGACTGAAATTGCTGACGGGCCAACCATCTTTGCACATGTGCAGGCGACATCAGCTAGCGACACACTAGGAGCGCGTGCAAGAAACGCTGCCACACGAGCAATCTCGGCGGCGAGGCACTCGTCATTAGCGGCCCTTATTACAACAAGCTCTGTCATGCGCGATTCTCCGGCTCTTCTTCAAGAATAATTACTGCCGAACGACCCAACAACGAAGTTTCGCCAATCGGATTTGCTGGATCAAAATTAGACCCCATTACCGCCGCGCGGCGCGGACTGGAGCTGTCACCAGTAATCCATGGACGCTCCGAATTAAGCAAGTACGCGCTAGAGGCAAGGTCGGAAACTTCATCTGCCGCGCGCACGGCGGGAATTTGCGCTGGCAACACTTTTTTATGAAGCGCAAGCGCAGCCTTTATAACGCCGGCTGCCATCGCCGCACGCAAGGTGTGCCCGATATTACCCTTTACCGATCCTACGCCTACAAGCGGAAGACCCGGCTTATGCGGCCCCCACATGCGGCGGATCGTCTCAAGCTCGCGCGCCTCAGCAGAGCGAATACCAGAGCCGTCAGCCTCAACTAAACCGATAGTTCTAACAGGCACTTTTGCGCGGGCGGCGGCCTCCGAGAAAACTGCGGTCAAATCATCTTGAGGACCATGACCAATTGCAACACTCCTAATTAACGCATAGACGCGGTCGCGATCACGCAGAGCATCTGCTCTACGCTTCAACACAAAGAAAGCTCCACCTTCGCCCGGGAGCGTACCGTCTTGATCTTGCGCAAAAGGATGGAGCTCCGAACGGCGCGAGAACGGCACTTCGCCGGCAAGCCCCTCAAGATATGCTCTGCTAAATGGCGGAGTAAGTGCGCCAGCAAGCGCAACATCGGCTCTGAAATTTGCTAGATCGTCGACTGCAGACGACAGGGAAGCTGCCCCAGTAAGTGCGCCGGCGTCCATTATCGTTGCAGCACCTGAAAATGAACACTCACGCGCAATCCATGAGACAAACCTATACCCGGCGCCAAGAAGAAACGACTCGGCATTAGGCGGCGGTAGCGACTCTACAAGTTTAGCGCGCACAGCATCGAGAGTTTCCGCTTGGGCCGTTGGAAAGAACCTGCGGATAATCTCCATCGTCTGATCGAGAAACGATGTGTGCTGAAGCCAGTTTACAGTAGAGGCATTAAACGGCGGAGCGTAACCTAAGCGCACAGTTCCACGAATCGGGTCTATGGCGTGCGGGCGCATAGAGGCATCGGCGAGAGCGTCGAAGGCTAACTGAGTTGCAAAATATAAGTCTTGGTTCTCGCCTGCATTCACCTGCCGCGGAAAATTCTGCATTGAAGGCACGCATGCATAAAGTTCGCCCAACTGCCCTATGCGTGCAGGGTACGGCTTGGCGAAGACGCCACTTCTGCCGATGGGAATTTCTAGGCCAGGCGATGGCGGCGTGAGATGAGAGCGCTGCTCACGAATAGATGACCAAAGCGCCGCTGGAGAGTTTACCCCAGCAAACCTGCAGCTCATGCCGACTATCGCTATATCATTATCCATTACAGCAAATTTCTGTCAATCTACATTGCTCAGGCTGAGAGCGCAAGATGCGCTAAATCGCCTACCGTCTCATATTTTGAAAGCTCCGCGATATCAATACGCTTTCCATAATCGTTTTCGAGCGTCACCAAAAGCCCGAATACCATAAGCGACGACCACCCATCGACCTCGCGGAATTTCGTCTCTTCGGTAACGGGTGATTCAAGAACGGCTGAAATCCTATCGAGAAACTCGTTCATATTTTTTCTCCGCTGAATCTATGGAAAGTACATTAAACCCAAGACGCTCAAAGAGGTTTTCGACTGGCTTATTCTTCTGCGAACGCCGCCATTTAGCAGCAATTGTGCAGGGCTTATTAAGCCTACGCTCTATCTCAGCCCATGCACACTCCTCTAGCCCGCGCCCGGCAACGCGGCAACTCATTGTCCAATCGAGAATTTCAGCATTGGACAACGAGTTAGAAAATGAAATCCGCACAAACGCAACAAGCCCCTGCTCACCAAACATATCACCTGCGCGCACAGTGAATGTTCGCTCATTTTTAGATGTAAGCCATTTGCGCACTTCATCTTCTTGATAGCGATTTGTTAGAACGCTAAACTGGCTCGCCTTTTGGCTTAACTGCGCTACGCGCAAAACATCTTCTTCGGCAAGTTCGCGCACATCGAGCCATGCTTTAAGCTCCTGCCACAAATCATAGGTGGAGGATTCTCTAATCTTGGCAACCATATCGCGGCGTAGGGCCTCGGCGCGATACTGCTCGGTCTTTACGCGGTCTTCTGCTGTAAGCTCGTGCTCTGGAAAATACGCCTCAAACGATGAAGGCGGCCATTTAGCCACTTCTACTTCTGGAAGTTTCGCCTTCATTTCAAGGCGTTCGGCGGGGTTGTCGTCCAGGAAAACAAACGAATCAACACCGATATTAAGCTCATAAGCTACGTCGGCAAGATTCTCCGCCTTACTCTGCCAGTTAATACGCGTAGTTACAAAGCGCCCAAATTCATCTACCAAGCCGCGCACATCATTTTCATTATT
>JAGBXE010000088.1 GCA_017629455.1 Kiritimatiellia bacterium | reverse complement strand
TCTGTCAGCGCCATCATCGAAGTGTTCAGTGGTGCTGCTGGCGGCACTTCCCTTATCATACCACATCGACTCATCGGAAAACAAGCCGTCGGCTTCGGCATTCTTCCAGTATAACTCGCATACATCGGCACTCGCTGTAAACGCCGCGGCAAGAACTGCGATGGTTAAAAATATTCTGCTCATTACACGCTCCTTTACGCTTAAACGCAACCGATTCACCAAGAAGCTTCCACTTCTTTTATAGCCGTCCTGTAAAGCTGTGACGGAACGCCGTGCCCCAGCCCCGGGAAGTTCAGCATTTTTTTATCTGCAGTAGAAAGGCAATTATACCCCGCCCACACTGCGTGAGGAGGACAAAGCTCATCGATAAAACCGACGTACCACCGCGTCGGAATTTTTATCCTGGGCGCGAAATGGGCGCAGTCGAAATATGGCAAAATCTTCATAAGACCATCGTAACACGGCTTACCTTCAAACTTCTCAGGCAGCATCGGCCAGCCGCTTTGGCGCTTATCGGCGAGAAAACCTGATATATCGGTTATGGCGGGCTCACCGATCTGCGCGCGCGTCAAATGTTTGTTGAGCGCGGCAAGAATAATGCCGAACGCTCCGCCCTGGCTCTGACCGGAATAGCGGAAATCGCGGGTATCTATGAACGGAAGAGCCGCCACATAATCGACGGCGCGGTTAATGCCGAGTATGGCGCCGTAATAGAAATATTCTTCGCGAGCTTTCGTAACATCTCCCTCAAAGTACCATGTTCGGCCCATACCACCCTTTGAACCCCACGCGATATTTTGATCGGCATAAAGCTTTTTAACATCATCCTTACCGTTCGGAACGCGCGGATAATCAAGAACATTTAGCGTAAGATAGGCGCGGCCTGGCATGCGTGCAAAACTCCAAGTTCCGCTTCCTGCGCCAGGTACATTCATAAGAACAGGCCATGGCCCTTTGCCTTTCGGCACAGTCAACTGCCCGCGTATAACACGGCCCTGAGGCACTGTATCAAATGTAAGCCTGTAACATTCAAAGGCACCATTTCTTTTTGCGGACTCAACTTCGTCCTTCTCGATTCTGGCATTAATCGGCACTTCCTTATTGAATTTCGCAATAGCGTTTTCCCAGAAAGAATCGAAGTCGGCAGGGCGTAAAGTCGCAGGGCGTATCTTCTCTGGATCAAACCCAACGCCCCAAAGACCGCCGATTGGAGCTCCTTTACTATCCCTTCCGCGCACTCGAAGACGTATAAAGCCAGGCTTATCAAGCGTCGCCTTTACCACAATAGGGTTCTTCTCGGCAAAATCCCATTTTCTTATAACCCCTAAATTGCGGCGGCCGTAGTTATCCCACTCGACACCTACAAAGCCCTCTTTCACCGCTTCGCCCGAGCCATTTGTTGCGGTAATCGTCACCAATGCCTCTTCGCCAACTTTATAAAGACAATTAGGGCGATTTGATTCAAACTTAAACCCTATAAGCCCCTTTGCACTTACTGGAGCGCTCATACCCACTGCAGCAGCTAATAGGCAAGCATAAACATACAAAGACTTATTCGATCGAATATTAATTTTCATAAGTTAATACCATCTCGTATACAAGACGGATACCTTTCTTCTTTTGGCTTAATAATATCATAATTTAGCATCAACAGTCTATTTGAGTTATAAACCGCTGTGCATTGGCGTCTGTCGCCTCTTCTAGAATACGGGGGTCTTCTCCACGAATTTGCGCCAACTT
>JAGBXE010000087.1 GCA_017629455.1 Kiritimatiellia bacterium | reverse complement strand
CTTTTCGGCAGGCTTGGCGGCCGAACGCGGCAGAATGTGCTTGAAAGCATCGCTCGCCTCGATTTTCGCTTCGCCGATAAGCTTCATCACGAACTCGCGCGAGAAGTTGCCTTCAGCCTGCTTCTTAAGAGCGGTGACAACCTCGTCGGCCTTCGGCACAGGACGGACGCTGTCGGTCTTGATAAGAATGTGGCTAG
Organism: Kiritimatiellia bacterium; assembly: GCA_017629455.1. The sequence continues at coordinate 8,353 of JAGBXE010000087.1, read as the reverse complement.
CACGGACCTTCGCAGGAGCAGCAGGCGTATCGCCCTTTGCTTCAACAGCAGGAGTCTTGCTCGTGACAAGAATAAGGTGGTAGCCGAACTGCGTCTTCACAGGATCGGACACCTTGCCGACAGGAAGCGAGAACGCAACCTGATCGAACTCCTTGACCATCTGGCCGGGAGTAAACTCGTTAAGGTCGCCACCCTTAGCTGACGAAGGACACATCGAGTTTGCCTTTGCAATCTCGGCAAACTTAGCAGGAATATCCTTTGCCTTTGCAATCTCGGCCTTGAAACCTTTGATCTTCGCAAGCGCTGCGGCCTCGGAAGAAGCAACGTTAGCGTTGTTCGAAACGATGTTATCAATCGTCTTCTTGGCCTCGGCAGAATAATCAACCTTGGGCATCTTGGCCTGTTCGGCCTTGATCATCTTGTCGATCAAAATGCCATTTTCGAATTCTGCAAGACCACGCTTCTCGCCAAGGGGGAACTTCTTGATGAACTCGGCGATCGTCTTGGGAGCGCCAGGCGCATTGGCTGCGCTTTTAGCGTACTCGTCTTCGCGAGCCTTCTTGTCGGCTTCAGTGACGACAAAACCAAGCTCTTTAGCCTTTGCAACAAGGACATTCTCAACGACAAAGCCCTGCACAAGCTGATTTTCAATCATCTGACGAGCATACGCACGCTGAGCTTCGGGGATCTTGTCGCCTTGAGCCTTGATGACCTTCTCAACATCGGCATCAAGATCGCACTTCTTAAGCGACTTACCGTTTACTGTAACGGCGACTTCATCGCTGCAGCACGTTCCGCAGCCGTCATTCGCCTTTTCCTTCCCGCCATCGCAACCCGCGACGGCAACCCCGGTCAATACCGCCGCCACTGCCGTTTTAATATTCATAATCTAACCTAAACCTTCCTTGGTTTTGCCTATCATTGCCAGAACCGTCCTACGCACATCGCAGGCGCAGTCCGCATGGAACTTATAGAATACACCAATTACCCTTGCCGCGTCAAGTAGGATCTGCTGATTTTTTAACGGCCTTGTAGGGTCGCGGAAGAACGCGGCAACCTCGCTAGATACCGGCATACGCCTTTCTCCGGAAAGTGTTATACTGCCGCTTGCCGCTTCAATCTCTGAAGAAAGCCCCAATAACCGTAATGATTTAAGCTCAAATTGCAACATTCTAAGAATTTGCAAATTCGACTTTTCATTAGTTTGGCTACCTTCACCGTCCGCAAGCTTGTCAAGCGAAGAGTTAAGAAGGTCGTACCATTCTTTCGCATCGCTCCCATGAGGCGCAAACGAACTTGCTAGGCGCCTAAAGTACCCGGCAAGGGCAAGCGCGCGGTAATCGTCGCGCAAGCCGTCACGCCGCAAAAGCTGCGCTGCCGAACGTAGCGCGTGGACTTCGCCTTTGGCGCGGGCGTAGTAAACTATCTCGCACGTATAGTTTAGATCGTACTGGCCGAGCAGAAAACTTTTAGGCCTTACTGCGCCCTTGGCAACGGTTACAACCTTGCCCTCGGGCGTAAGCCATGTCACAATATGGCTTGTACGCGACCACGGAGCTATCGCCACGCAAATGGCCTCGCTCGTTATGGTCTCACCTGCCATTTAAAGAGAAATGCCTAAGTTAGACGAATTCGTCTTGCGAGTATGATTCTTCTTCGGGCGCAATTTCAGAAGACTGGAACTCCTCAACCCCGGCAGATTCCGGCTCACGGTCAAGGAAGCGTGTAAACTCGCGCTTAAAGGTCATCCTTACTTCGCCCGTCTCGCCGTTGCGGTTTTTAGCAACGTCAACATATGCCAAGGTAAGGTCGTTAGCTTCAGGGTCTTTCGAGTTGCGTGACGGACGGCGCAACAGAAGAACGACGTCGGCATCCTGTTCGATAGCGCCGGAATCGCGCAAGTCTGAAAGCTTGGGCTTTTCAAACTTGTCCCCGCGCTGTTCGTTGGCACGAGAAAGCTGCGAAAGGACAATTACCGGCACGCGAAGCTCCTTCGCCATCGCCTTGATCTGCTGCGAAATCATCGACACTTCGATCTGGCGGCTCTGGCGTGCGCCCTCGCGGCAAGTGCACAACTGCAGGTAGTCGATAACGATAAGCTCAATGCCGTGCTGCTTTTTCATTCGCCGCGCACGCGCGCGCAAATCCATCACGTCTAGGCCTGCAGTATCATCGACGAAAAACGGCGCGTTCTTAAGCTCGCTCATTGCCGCAACGAGATTTGCCGTAAGCTCGTTCTTCTCTTTCTTCGGCACAAGGTTGCGATTAACGCGCCACATATTTATGCCAGCGCGACCAGCGATCATACGCTTTGTCAGCTGTTCGACAGGCATTTCAAGCGAGAAGATCGCCACGGGGTGCTGTTTGCCGCCATCATAAGCAACGTTCTGGCCTGAAGTAATCATCTTGCCGAGCGCTACCGATTCGGCTATGTTCATTGCTAGCGACGTCTTGCCCACACTAGGACGCGCTGCAATAACTATCATTTCGGCAGGCTTTAACCCCTGGAGCGTTTCATCGAGATACTTGTACCCCGTCGACAAACCTTCAATGATATTCCCGCCCGACTCAAAGAGCTTGTCGATGCGCATAAAGCCATCGTCGATAGCCGCCGCCCACGGCATCGTCGAACCTGACGAGCCGCCGATTTCCAGAAACGATTTTTCGGCATCGCCCAAAACAACATTAGGATCAGGCCATTCCGACTCGTCAAAGCTGCGATCGATTATCTTTGTTGCGCGCTCGACCATAAGGCGGCGCAAATGCTTGCCCTTGATTATACCGATGTAGTGTTCGGCGTGGGCAGTAGTTGGAACTTGGTCGATAAGCGATTGGACAAAACCTGCGCCCCCTACCGTATCAAGCCTGTTTGTACGCTTAAGCTCCTCAAGAAGCGCGAGCGCATCTAACGGCTTTGAAGCCATATTCATCTCAATCATCGTCTTGTAGACGAGCTGATTGCAAGGGTCGTAGAATGTCTCTGGCACAATGCCGCGCGAACGGCACAAGTCCATCACGCGGTCGTCACTGCGCCCGATAGTATCAAGCAGAATACACCCCAGTACCGCACGTTCTGCCTCCAAACTGTGCGGAGGAGTTTTCATGTCCGCCATCGCAAAGCCCCTTCCTAAACTAAACGAGAATTACTTGCCGCTGCACCAATACCGCACAACTGCCGCCTGACGGACAACATCTTCATAACGGTTTTCGCCGATGAGATCTTCAAGCGTATACCAACCGTCATAACCCTTAGCATTCATCGTGCGCACAATCTCGGCGTTCGGCACATTGCCTAGGCCTACCGTCTCGCGCGCGCGGTTACCGCCGTGCTTAAAGTCCTTCAAGTGAACGTGCTCAATACGCCCTTCGGAAAAACGCATCATTTCGAGAATATCTTCGCCGCGTCCAGCGTGCACCAGGTTGCCGGAATCAAGCGCATACCTAAGCTCGGGGATTTCGTTCATGAAGCGCTTAAGATACTTAATCCACGAACACGGATTATCATCCCCGCCGTAATCCTCAATTGTAACTGCGACACCGTACTTGCGGCCCTGAGCGACGAGATACTTAACGCCTTCAAGGTTCTTAAGGAACTCTGCTTCGTTTTCGCGCCCGTCGGTAAAATTCGACGGCACGCACATAATGCGACTAACGCCGTACTTAACAGCCGTTGCGACAAACTCATCGCACTGTTTGCGCCCGCCATCTTCTGTATAGAACTTCATAAAGCCGTAGAGGTTAGCAGGCTTTAATGAAGTCGCGGCATAATCGGCAAGCTTACTGCTGTTGTACGCGCAATCAAACCCGTCAACGCCTGCCGCGCGGAGCATATCGGCGGCCTGTGCGTACGATACGCCATGGTACTTGGCAATATTCTCGATAGTACTCGAGAAGACCGAAATCTTGGGCGCGTTTTCGCAAGGACAGCTTGCGCACGTTGAGCACCCGGCAACTAAAGCGGCGAGAAGAGTAGCTCCCGCAAAAGCGGCAAATTTTTTCATGGAGATGATCATATCACGTTCCCTTCTTTGATTTTATTTTACGAGTGGTAGTACGGCACACTATCCGGTGGGCGCACATTTGTTAAAGTGCCAACGTAGTGCCTAAGCCAATGATCTTTTTTAGGATGCGCCGCGGCGGCGATTTCATCGATTTCAATACCAAGACCAGGTCTGTCGGACGGATACATCATACCGTCTACAAATTTAACGTCCTCATCGACTACCTCGCGCCTCCACGGCACATCATCGAATAGCGTTTCATGTATGCAATAGCCTGGCGTAGAAACACCCAGCGCAAGAGTTACGGCATTTGCAACTGGACCTGACGGATTATGCGCGCAGAACGGAATATGGTGCGCGTCGCATATTGCCGCGATACCCTTCATTGCCGTGATGCCGCCGGCGTGCGAAGAATCTGGCTGCATATAATCGCAGCACCTAAGCTCGACAGCGTCCAGTATCTGCTGCGTCGTGAAAAGACGTTCACCGCAAGCTATCGGAACTTTAACGCGGGAGCGCAAATCGGCGAGCGAGCGCATCGTATCTGGAATGATCGGCTCTTCCACCCAATAAGGATCGAACTCCTCCATTGCGTTGCAAATCCTAAGCCCCGTTGGAAGGTCAAATCTACCGTGGCATTCAATTAATATTTCTGCTTTGCCTGCCGTCACTTCCTTAACTGCGGCAACGCATTTGACGGCCTTGCGGAAATCTTCGGGCGGAAGCTGACGGTAGTTCTTTCCAAACGGATCCCACTTAAGCCCCTTAAAGCCGCGCTCCACTGCCGCTTGCGCTTTCGCTGCAAACTCTTCAGGCTCTTTCGCGCCTGCAAACCAGCAGTTAGCGTAACACGGAACCGCCTCGCGGCACTTGCCGCCAAGGAGTTTCCAGCAAGGCACATTAAGCGCCCTACCTTTAATATCCCAAAGCGCCATATCAACTGCAGAAATCGCGCTCATCAAAACTGGCCCGCCGCGCCAATACGCATCGCGGTAGTTCTCATGCCAAATCCACTCGGTATCAAATGGGTCGCGCCCGATAAGCGCGTGCTCAATATCGGCCAATGCCCCTACGAGAGCATTCTCCTTGTATTCGAGCGTGCCTTCGCCTATGCCGCTTATGCCCTCGTCGGTTTCGACTTTCACAAAAACCCAGTTCGTGCGAAAGCAGTCGATGACTAACGGTGTTATCTTTGTTATTTTCACTTCGTCTTTCCTTCCGACAAATTTTCTCTCGCCAAAAATTCAATACTTACATATCAACGTCCAAAGGTATATGCTGGCAAGAACACCCTGCATCGCAAGTAATTATTTCGCCAGCCATATTCCTTGAATCTTCAGATGCAAGAAACGCAACAACGCCTGCTATGTCAGCTCCTGCTGCCTCCTGCCCTAAAGGACAGTTGGCGCGGCGGCGCGCGCGGATTTTCTCGTCCAAAGCATCCCAACGCTCGGTATAAATGTAACCTGGCGCACAAGCGTTGACGCGCACTCCCAATGGAGAAAGATCAAGCGCGAGCGCACGCACCATCGAATTTATGGCACCCTTCGATGTGCAGTATGCCGTACGCGAGCGTATGGCGCGCTGCGCAGTATTCGAAGAGAGAAACACGACAGTGCCGCGGTAAGGCCCGCCAACAGTGTATGGGCGTTTCATGAAAAACGTATTGCACACAGCCTGCGTCACCCTAAAGCCGCCCAGCACATTTGTGCGCATTACTTTTAAAATGTTTTCAGGGTCCATTTCAAGAGGGCCGCCATGGCCAAGCCCCTGATCGGCAGCATTGTTTACAAGAACATCGAGAGTACCGGCCTCGCGTTCTATAAAGCCGATAAGGCTTTTGACCTGATCGCCGTCACCGACATCGCAAGCTTGCGCCTTAACGCCGAAGACACCCATCGCCTCAAGAGCCTTAACTCCCTTTGCGGTAGACTCTTCGCTTGAGCCGCACATGAAAACGCTGGCTCCTTCGTCGACAAAGCGCTTAACTAGCCAAAGCCCCGTGTTACGATTGCCGCCCGTAACTAATACTGTTTTCCCAGAAAATCTTCCGCTCATACCTACCCTTACTTAATAACTAGAACTCCGATGCGTCGCAGACAAGCGACTCCATAATATAGTCCTTGCGCTCTGGAGTGTTGCTGCCCATGTAAAACTTTATCGTCTTTTCGACGTCAGTATCATCGGCGCAAGTAACAGGCGTAAGGCGCATATCAGGACCGATAAAATCCCTGAAATCGTCATCGTCGAGTTCGCCTAAACCTTTAAAGCGCGTAATCTCGCAATTCTTGCCGCACTTGCGTATCGCCGTTTCGCGTTCTTCGTCGGTGAAGCAGTAATACTGCTCCTTTTTATTGCGCACGCGGAAGAGCGGCGTCTCAAGTATGAATACGCGTCCGTCAGCGACGAGTTGGCGGTAAAAACGCATAAAGAATGTTGTTAGAAGCATTCTAATATGCAATCCGTCAACGTCGGCATCTGTTGCAAAGATAATTTTCCCGTAACGTAAATGCTCCAACGTCTCATCGATGTCGAGCGTTTTTATTAAGTTGAAAAACTCTACATTTTCGTAGAGAACATTCTTGCTCATGCCGCACGTATTAAGGCATTTGCCGCGCAGGAAAAAGACTGCCTGGTTTACGGCGTTACGCACCTTGCCAAGAGTGCCGCCTGCCGAAAGACCTTCCGTAAGGAAGATCATCGTGTCTTCCCCTTCGGGCCTACCGGTCTTCTTATCGACCTTCTCGAGCTTCAAATGGCGCTGGCAATCCTTTAGCTGCGGAACGCGGACTGAAACCGCCTGTGCATGCTCGCGCGCTTTTTTCTTTATCGTATTAAGCTGCGAGCGTATCTTGCCAGTTTCCTCTATCTTTGCAATAAGCTTATCTGTCTCGGCGGGAGAGCGGTGCAAGACCGCCTCAAGTTCTTTTCTCATTTCCGCGACGAGCTCAGAGCGGATATCGTTCATAACGAACTTTATCTTCGTCTGCCCCTCGAAGACCGGATTCATAATCCTTACCGAAACAGCCGCAAGAAGCCCGTCGCGAATATCGTCGCCATCAAACTTCTTTTTCGCGTCGTAATCGTTAAGAGCTTTTGTTAGAGCTTCTTTAAACGCGGTTAGGTGCGTGCCGCCGTCTGTCGTATACTGGCCGTTTACAAACGAATAATATTCTTCGCCAAAACGATTCGTATGCGTAAAGATTATCTCAAGGCTCTTCGTCTTAATATGGAAAGGAACGTACAGCTTTTCAAACTGCGCCTCATCCGCCACGAGATCGGCAAGCCCTCTATCGGAACGTATCTCCTGACCGTTCAATACGATAGTCAGCCCCGCATTGACGTAGCAATACATCTTCATGCGCCTTTGAACGTGCTCTTCGCGCACTTTAAAGTGCTTGAGAACCTTGACGTCCGGCTTGTAGCGTATAAAGGTGCCGTCTCTTACTGGAGTTTTCTGGTGGCTGCGCTTTTTAGATTTAAGCCGCCCTTCCTCGAAATACGCCTCCGAAATCTCGCCTTCGCGGAAAGAGCGCACTTCGAAAAATTCTGAAAGCGCGTTGACCGCCTTGGTGCCGACACCGTTCATACCGGCCGAGAACTGGTAGTTCTCGTTGTCGTACTTGCCGCCCGTATTCATCTGCGAGACGCAATCGACAACTTTGCCAAGCGGAATGCCGCGCCCGTAGTCGCGCACGGAAACTTCGCCCGAATCGTAATTGACCGAAACTTCTATGCGCTTGCCGTAGCCCTGCCCGAATTCATCGATCGCGTTGTCGATGACTTCCTTCATCAAAATGTAAATGCAGTCGTGGTACATCGCGCCCGTTCCGGGCTCGCCGACGTACATACCGGGGCGCATTCTTATATGCGTTACCGGATCTAGCGTCTTAATGCTTTTATCGCCGTAATCCTTCGACATCTCTTAGCGTTCTCCAACATCGATAACGTAAATCTGACGCGTACCTTCGTGTACAGAATTAAACCCTAACTTCCTGCCGTCATGCCGCCAGCGCGCGTGCAGGTCGCATCTCCAGTCGCCTTCGTATTCCTTCGGGACGGCAAAGCTGCCGACGGGAATAGTCGCTTCGTCCGCGCGGCGCATCAGCACCCAGTTGCGGTGGCGCGTCTTATCGTAATAACCTTCTGTCGACATCCACCTCCCGTCGGGCGACCAAGTGCAATGGCCATCCCAATCGAGAATCCCGGGCGCAAGGCGGTGAGGAAGCTCATCCTCTTTGCCGACGGTAAACGTAACATGCCAAGATGTACCAGGCAATTCCTTAGGATAGACGGTAACTGCCCTCGTGCTTGCGTCAAGCCAAGAGAAGTGGCTGCCGCCCCAATCGCGG
>JAGBXE010000011.1 GCA_017629455.1 Kiritimatiellia bacterium | reverse complement strand
TACTTACGTTGCGTTCGGTGCTTTAAGGGAAATCCTGGCTTATCAAAAAGTGTATAATTCGCGCATGATGAATATTAATTGGACAACAGTCGGGCTTTTGGTGCTTTCAAATCTCGTTATGCTTTACGCTTGGTATGGGCATTTACGCAGTCTTTCAAAGGCTCCAGTGTGGCTTGTTATTCTCGTTTCGTGGCTGATAGCCCTAGGGGAATATTGTTTAATGGTACCAGCTAACAGAATCGGTTCAAAGACGATGTCGCTTGAGCAACTGAAGATTATTCAAGAAGCTGTTGCGCTTTTAACGTTCGTTCCGTTTTCAATCGTCGTTATGAAAGAATCTGTTTCATGGAACTATGTGGCCGCTGCAGGCTGCATTTTTGCGGCCGTCTACTTCATCTTTAAAGGCCCCTTTAATTAAGGCTTAAAGGATGCATTTAAGAATGCATCTGGCTTTACAAGGCAGGAGTTTGTTATTTTGCCGCGTGCAGCCTTAGTTATAGGCTTTGAGCCTATTACGACTGGAGAAACGACGCAGAGCCACTCGTCTACCAGATTATCTTCTACGAGCGATGTAGCAAGTTTCATGCCGCCTTCGCAAAGAACATGCATTATTCCGCGTTTGCCAAGTTCTTTAAGCGCATCTTTGGCGTTTGAGAAAACTACAGTTTCGTTTTTCCCATCGCAGAAGATTTGAGCTGAACGCGGCAATTTGCCGCTTCGCGAAATTACAACGCGCAATAGATCGTCGTTTTGCCGCGCGTGGCTTAAGAGAGAAGGGTTGTCACGCCTAACAGTTTCTGCGCCGACCATAATAGCATCGACGCGTTCCCTTAATTTGCCAGTTAATTTCCTAGATTTATCAGCGCTTATCCAGCGGGCTTGCCCCTTATCGTCGCAGATTCTACCGTCAAGAGAGATGGCCATTTTTACCGTAACATAAGGAAGGCCAGTTAAAACGTGCTTGGTGAAGGGGCGTATTAATTGCGCACATTCTTTGGCTACATCTGAATGAGCGTTTATTTTTTCGCAGGCTATTTGCTTGCCTTTCAATATCCGCTGGGCTCTGCCGCGATTTTTAGGGTTCGGGTCGGCGCAGGCATACACAACGCGCGATATTTTACACTCGGCTATTGCATCGGTACAAGCGCCTACTCTGCCTGGGCGTGAGCAAGGTTCTAGCGTCACGTATAACGTTGATTTGGGCATTAGAGAATTAAAGGCGCTCTTACAGCGTTTGCGCGCATTTTTAATCGCGGCAACTTCCGCATGGTCGGAGCCTGCGCGGCGATGCCAACCTTCGCCAATAATCTTGCCATTGCAGACAATCACCGCTCCTACTGGCGGATTTGGCCTAGTGTGCCCCTCTGCGCGGCGAGCGAGCAGGAGTGCGCGGTTCATGAAAAAAGCGTCTTTCGTATCCTTCAATTCCATGTACTGATTATATCAAAAAATGATATAATGTCGGCATGAAGCGGAAAATCGTTTTGGCAGTGTCCTTGCTTGCTGGAATTATCGCGGCTTTAATGGCGCGGTTTTACATTGCTGCTAAGGATGCAGAAGTAAAGGCATTAAAAGACTCTATCGCCAGCCGTTATGGTGAGATACGAGTAGTGGTGTTTAATCGCGATTTGCCGGCTGGCACAGTGCTCCAGCAGGGCGATCTCGGCTCGCTAGCTGTTCCTGCGTTAGGTCTTAGGGGGCAGGCTGTTCCAGAGGAAGAATGGCGCTCTGTTATCGGCCGCAAGATACTCCTTGGGCACAAGAAGCGCGACGTTCTTTTTTGGGCTGATATTGAAGGCGGCGACCCACAGCTAACGGGGCTTTCGAGCGACATCAAAAAAACGATGCGCGCTATTTCGATAAATTGTTCTGGCGCTTCTGCCGTTTCTTCAATGGTTAAGCCAAATGATCACGTCGATGTAATAGCCACATTTGATCTCGGTTCCAAAGGTACATCATCTAAAGATCGCAATCTCGTAACTTGCACGATCCTTCAGAATGTGCTCGTACTTGCTACTGGTCAGCGCACGGCGAAATCGCGTTCAAAAGATTTTGCCAATTTATCAGGCTACGCTACAGTAACATTGGAAGTTACTCCCCGCGAAGCCGAGATGCTTGCTTTTGCCGAGCAGATTAAGGGTAGGCTAGTTCTTACATTGCGTAACCGTAATGACGTCTCCTACGAGAAGGAACTGCCGAAAGTTGATTTTGAGAAGATTCATAGTGAGATCGAAGAACTCAACGCCAGGCGTCAGCAGTTGAAACTCATTAACAGGTAACGCGATATGGTCCTGACAACGCTCGTAGACGGCTTGCGCGAAACGCGCGAACTTGAGGAGGGCTCGTACGTTATCGGTCGCGGCGCTTCGTGCCGGATTCGGTTTGATGCGCCCGACGTTAGCGAGCGTCATGCGATACTTACCGTTCGAGATGGCCGTGCCATACTAGAAGATCTTCATAGCGCAAACGGCACGTTTGTAAATGGCGAGCGTGTTGAAATGCCTGCGCTTCTCGATTCGAATATTGTCGTCCAGATTGGTTCCTGCCTTTTAAGGGTTTCGCAAGCTGCTGAGATAGAAGAGCCTAAGGAACAGGAGTTTAACAATCAGCCTAATGAAGAGGTGTCTCAATCTCAAGAGGCTGAAATTCAAGAGCAACCCACTGATCCGCTTCGCGATATTCGCCGTAGTGTCCAAACGCAAATTCAGCACGAGCTTCTTAAGCGCATGGACATGAAACGCCTTACATTGCAAGGCGTAGATAGGCTTGGGCTAGAGAAAAATGCACGCGAGAAGATTTCGGCAATTGTCTCAGAGGTCGTCTCAAATGGCCGCTTGCCAGAAGGTCTAGATCCTGCACGCCTTGAAGAAGATGTTTTTAATGAGGCGATGCGTTTAGGCCCTCTTGAAGAGCTTTTGGCCGACGATTCCGTTTCAGAAATAATGGTCAACGGCCCAAACAATGTCTATGTTGAGCGTGGAGGCCGCCTTCAGCTTTCAGATTGCCAGTTTGCCGATGATGCTAGCGTTATGGCCGTTATCGAGCGCATTATCGCGCCGTTAGGGCGCAGGTGCGATGAATCGCAGCCGTATGTCGATGCGCGTCTTCAAGACGGCTCTCGTGTTAATGCTATCATTTCGCCGCTTTCGCTTTCTGGGCCTACAATAACTATTCGTAAGTTTTCTAAAAAGGCTCTTACCCCCGACGACTTTATTCGCTTTGGTACGTGGACTAAAGCCGCCGCCGATTTTATGCGCCTTTGTGTGATCCTTCGCAAGAACATCATCGTTGCAGGTGGTACTGGCTCAGGTAAGACAACTCTTTTAAATCTTCTTTCTGGGTATATTCCATCGACTGAACGCATTGTTACGGTCGAAGATGCTGCCGAACTTCGTCTTCAGCAGCCCCATGTCGTGCGCCTTGAAGCAAGACCTGCAAATATCGAAGGAAAGGGCGCTGTACCTATACGCGATCTCGTTAAGAACTGCTTGCGTATGCGCCCCGATAGAATCATCGTCGGTGAATGTCGCGGCGGCGAAGCATTAGATATGCTTCAAGCCATGAACACTGGTCACGACGGTTCGCTTACTACCGTTCACGCCAACTCTCCGCGCGACGTAATTTCTCGTCTTGAGACTATGGTTCTTATGAGCGGCATGGACTTGCCTTCGCGTGCAATTCGTGAGCAGATCGCAAGTGCTGTCGATATAATTATTCATGAGTCTCGTCTTTCCGATGGTTCGCGCCGCGTTACTGCTATTTCCGAAGTGACAGGGCTTGAGGGGACTCAAATAGTTATGCAGGAGATTTTCTCCTTTGCGCAAACTGGAGTTGATGCCAATGGGCGCATTATCGGTGAGATGCGCGCTACCGGGGCAGTTCCAACTTGGATTGATCAAGTTCGCAGTCGCGGCATAGACGTAGACATGGGAATGTTTGCAGAATAATTGGAGCTTAAGAAGTGCTTGCCTGGTTGATAGCGTTACTCTTTGCACTGTCCTTTGCCGGGATTGCTTGGTATTTCGTTTCCGACGTCAAGATAAAGCCAGGCTGGCAGAACGGTCAATCGCCTTTGGCGCGTTATCTTGATGCACGCAGAAGGGCGGCGTTTAACGCGCAGCTTCCAGAAGCGTTATCGACTATGTCAAACGCTTTAAGGGCTGGCTTGTCAATCGCTCAGGCTTTTGATTCGATTGTCGACCAAGGCGAAGCTCCGATGAGTGAGGAATTTGCCATTCTTCAGCGCCAGATTAGAATTGGCATGTCTTTTGAAGATGCTTTGGAGTCGCTTTCTCAGCGTGTAGGCTCCGATGATTTAACGCTTGTTACAACGGCAATTCTTATCTCGCGCAAAACTGGCGGCAATGTTACAGAAATTTTTGACAAGATATCCGAAACGATTCGCGGCAGAATGCGCATTGAGCGAAAGGTAAAATCGCTTACGGCTCAAGGCAGGTTGCAGGGTATCGTTGTTTCATTGATGCCAGTTTTTCTCGGCTTGGTAATGACGCTTATTAGGCCGAATTTAATGATACCGTTCTTGACTAGCGCCTTAGGGCTTATGTCGGTTGCCGCGACAACATTCCTAGTTGTCTTTGGCTGGCTTATGATAAGAAAGATCATTAAAATTGATGTTTAGCATTGTAAAGGATGAGGCATGACGGTCATTATGGCATCTATAATAAAATGTTATGTCGGGTGTAATTCTGGTGCGGCAGTTCCTCAGGCGCTGCAAGTTCTTTCGTGCAACGCCGAAACTGGCCAGGTGCGTATCGAGCAGTCTGTAACAGGCGTAGAAGGTACTACATATTTCCAGTTGGATGGCGAGAATAAATATCTTTATTCTATGGTTCGCCGCGCTTCTTCTGAAGGCAAAGCTGATTCGTCTTCTGCTGTGCGCTTTCCTGTAACTTCCGAGGGGCTTCTAGGCTCAATGGAGGAGATTACTGAACTTCCTGCAGAAGCTCCGTGCCACATTGCGCTTTCGCCCGATTGCTCGCGGGTATTTGCTGCTTCCTATGTTTCTGGAAGCGTTATGTCGTTTAAGGCCGATGGGGCTAATCTTCGTTCGTGTGTACTTCCTAATGACGATATGGGCAATAACGCAAAGCGCCAGACTAAAGCCCATGCGCATTTTGTTTTTTGTACGCCTGTAGGCAGAAACCCCATGCGTTTAGGCGTTGTTGATCTTGGGTGCGATAGAATCCGTTTCTTTGACCCCGAAACTTTAGAAGTTGACCCATCGCTTGAAATCAAGTTTGACTCTGGCGACGGGCCGCGCCACGCAGTCTGGTCGAATGATGGGCGCTTCCTCTTCGTTCTTAATGAGCTTCAATCGTCGGTTTCAGTCTTTTCATTTGACGGCAAGAGCTTTAGAAGGGTAGATAAAAAGTCGATGCTGCCAGAAGGCTTCTCGCGATGGG
>JAGBXE010000086.1 GCA_017629455.1 Kiritimatiellia bacterium | reverse complement strand
GTGCCCGGCCTTCTGTACCGGAAGTTCAAGGCGATGCGCGGTTGCGATGTCGATTCCGCGATGCTTTCGTGGTACTTCGGAAATTATCCTTGTGTAATGAGCCGCGCGGCAGGGCGTTTAGCATATGATGATTTTACGAGTTCGGAAGATAACTTCCTTCTGAATTTAGCGAAAGAAGATTGGGGCGATAAAGCTCCTACGATTGCAGCGCTGTGGAAGTCGTTCTCCGATGCATATGGAGCATATCCGCTTTCAAATTATATGCAGTATTACGGCCCTTATCACGCGGGCGTTTGTTGGGTGCTGCGTCCGCAAGTGGAAATGCGCGCTCTAGAGCCGACGTGGATGCCGCATTACGATCCGGCAGGAGATGCTATTGGTGAATGCTTGCGCGATTTTACTCTTGATGAAGTTGTTTCGCTTGCTAACGAGATAGCGCAAATGCCAGAGCCTCAAATTGCGGGAACGAACAGGGCGCAGAAGCTAGATGTTGGCGTTATGAAGGCTGTTCGCAGGCAGTGTCTTTCAGCGAGGAATATTTTTGAATTTTACCGCGAACGCTCCGAAGCTATTTATCAAAGCCGCATTTTAAAGAATAATGCAATCGCGCGAAAGAGCGTAGCAAGGATGCGTAAACTTGTTAGCGAAGAATCGATTATTTCGCACGAGATGATTGCGCTTTGTAAAGAAGATTCGCGCTTAGGCTTTCATTCTGAAGCAGAGGCGCATCAGTATTTTCCAGAGCGTCTTAAATGGCGCATAGACGCGCTTTCTAGAGCAGAAAAGGATCTCGCGGAAATAGATCAAGTGCTAGCTGATGGTGGTGCATATCCAGAAAGCGAACATGAAAAGAACGCGCCGCATTTTTATCTTAATGATGACGCGTGGGCGAATGGCAGGCGCGGTTTCCGCGTGCGTGCTTACGAACTAGGTAACGGTGAATTGTTTATTGAGGGAGAACTCTCCGAAAAAGAGCCTGCTGTAAATATTGCTCTTTACGATGCTGCAGGTGCTGCCTTTACGTTAACATACCGCATTTCGTGCGATGGAGATTTATTATCGCCTGTGTGGAACGGCGAAAGGCGCAGCGCAAAGCCTGCAGTTGCAACTGCTGGTAAAGCCCCCTCTGGAGGTTGGGCTTTTACTCTTACAATTCCATCTTCCGTATGGGGTAAGACGCAGAGGTTAAGGCCTGAATGGATGTATTGCTACGGCGATGATAGGCAGGCTCTTTGGCCGGCAGTAGAAACAGTTCCCATTAGGAGATTGTGGCATCCGCTTGATCCGCGTGACTTCGGACGTATTCTCTATTCAAAGCCGCCGTCAAGGGTGCTGTGCAAGCCCTACGAAGCCGAAGAGCGCTCGCTGGACACGAACAAATGGTACGGGGCGAGAATGGCGGCGAAGAAAGCTGAGATTTTATCTTCCAATGGAAAGTTCGACTTTGTTTTCCTCGGCGATTCTATAACGCATTTCTGGGAAGAAAATCCTTGGACAGGTGTTGATGGCGCGCGAGAACTGGAAAAGCTCACAAAAAAATATTCCATCCTCAACTTAGGATATGGCGGGGATAGAACTGAAAATGTTTTGTGGCGCCTTCAGAACGGCCAGGCCGATGGCTACACAGCGAAGTGCATGATGCTCATGATCGGCACTAATAATGGAGCTGGGCCCATTGAAGATGTTGCGCGTGGCGTAGGGGCGATAATTGATTTCTGGCGCAGCAAGCACCCCGAGTCAAAGATTCTTCTAGTCTCCGTTCTTCCGCGCGACATTTACCCGGGCGATGAAAATCGTAAGCGCATGGAGAAGCTAAATGTGCTCACTGAACGCTTCGTTGATGGTATCAATGTTTGGCGTATCGATATGGGAGAAAAGTTTTTAACGGAAGAAGGGCTTTTGCGGCTTGATCTCTTTCGCCGCGACAAAGTGCATCTGAACGCGAAGGGCTATCGTGTTTGGCGAGAGGCAATAGAGAGTGTGTTTGAATCGATTGCCGGAGATACGAGGCCATACGAATTTATTGATGCAGGACGTAAAGAAGATGAGGTTGCGCCGTGGATAGATTTTGAAGGTGGTCAATCTTGGCGGGCGGAGCCTCAAGGGAGCGCGGCGGTAAAAACATCGAGCGATATGAAGCTCTTTGGCGAAAAGACGCTTAAGGTTACTTATCAAGGTGGCCAAGATATACGCATTTGTCCGGATTCGCCTTTGTTGCTGCCGCCTGAGCACGATTGGTTCGGCGTTTGGATTAGGAATGATCCATCGCTTGGGTATTCAGATAAGGGGCGTAAAAATGCCCCAACTGTGAACCTTGTTTTCCTCGGCAATGACGGCAAAGAAAAGCTTTTACCTTTGCGCAATTACTACGGCACGTCAAAACTTAATTGGCCTGATTGGTGGTATGCGGTGCGTAAGTTTTCCTCTCAAGAGAAGAAGCTTCTTGATGAGATAGGAATGCGGTTTAACGGTTTTGCATTTTCGGAGTGCTCCAACAATGTGCCCTGCACAGTTTATTTCGATAACATTGCATTTTTTTCGCGTGACGAAAGTACGGCTTTAAAAGTTCCTGAAGTTCCTAATGTGCCGG
Source organism: Kiritimatiellia bacterium (assembly GCA_017629455.1). The sequence goes on along the minus strand of JAGBXE010000086.1, from coordinate 2,306 downwards.
TTCCTACACGTAAAGATGGTGCACTTCCTTCGTCAGGAGTTGATGGTTTCGTTAATGAGATCATAGATAACAAAGGTTCTAAGATTTTGCGCTATAAAGGTGCCGATGGCAATCTCGAATACGTATGGCGCGGCAGCCCCGATACTCTTACGGCGTCGTGGAATGGATGTAAAGAATTTAGGCCGTGGGCAGGCGGCGGCGCGACGGGCGTAAATGAGCGCGTTTCGTACAACATAACAATAAAGGGTAAGACGTTGGTTGTTGAGCTTAGTGCCGCGCCAGGTGTTCAGGTAATTTCGATGGGTCATGTTTCTGGCGCGAAAGAATTATCGCAGACTTACGTTCCATCGCTAGGCGATGGATATTGGTGGGATAATAACCGTTCAAAGGTGACGGCCGTTGATGCAGGCGGAGAAAAGTTATTTGTTCTTAATTTCCCTGATTGGTATGTAAGCGCAGCTAGCGCGGTTGAAGGTTTAAAGCAGCCTTCCGGAACTTTTGATAGAGCTTGCGTATACCGTGCTAAAACAGACGGAACATACAACAAAGTTTCCGAGCGTGTGTACGTTACCGTTTCGCCCGAGTTTATGGAAACGCTGCCCGTTGTCGCAAATCCTCCATCACCTTGGAAAAAGGTTACTGGCCGCAAGGCATGGTGCCGTTACTGCTCAGGCCCTAATAGAACCGAGGCGCGTCGTTTCCTTACGTGGCTTCACCGCCATGGCATTCGTGAATTAGTAATTAATGAGCATGAATGTTGTATGCGCGATGATGGCGAGAGTTTTACTTTCCGTGCCAAGTCTGCTCCGAGAAAAGGGGGAGACTCATCTTGGCGCGATTATGCATCATACGTGATAAACACTTTGGGCTATCACTACGGCCCTTACAATAACTATACTGATTTAGCGCCAGTTAATGCCAACTGGTCAATTGATCATGTAAGCCGCAAGTCGCCTATGCCAGATGTGCCTGATGCCGGTGGCCTTATCCCGGCGTGGACGCGTTGTTACGCGCCGAAGGCGGCCTTTGCATATGCTTCGTCGGTTCGTTACGCTCACGAGTTAAAGCGCCGCTACGGTTTTAATACTGCTTACTGCGATGTTCATACGGCAATCTTGCCTTGGGAATATGTTGACTGCGATGCGAGAGTTCCGTTAGGCGGAATGTTCCGTCCGTTTTATGAGGCATATTCAGCCATATTGCTGGAGCAGAAAAAAGCTTGGCAAGGGCCTGTATATTCGGAAGGAAATAGCCACTTCTTTTATGCGGGGCTAGCCGACGGCAATTATGGTCAGCTTGGGATTCGCACAGATAAAGACCCTTGGATAGTCGATTTCGATTTGCGCCGCCTTCATCCGTTGCAAAGCGATTTTGGCGTTGGGAATCTTTCAATGTTTTTGCCGGGGCTTACGCGAGATTCCACATCGAAGGAATTGGAAGGTGCAGTCGACCGCTTTCTTGTTGCGACGCTCGCCTTTGGCCACACTCCGTTTCTCGTTCTTGATATGATGTGGAAGAGACGTTGTGATACTGGAAATGGATATCCAGCTTCTGGCAATGTACAAACGCCGGAGTTGGGCCTTCCTTACGCATTGCGCAGCTATTTTATGGTGCAACCCGCATCTGCGTATTATTCTCAAGCCCAGGCGAAAGATATCCTTTACTATTTCGACGGCGGCGAATGGAAAAAGCTTTCGGAGGCTGTCCTTACGGGAGACCGCGAGCTTCAGCGCATAGCGCTTCGCTATGACGACGGCACTTGCGTCGTTGCCAACGGGCACGCGAAAAAGCGTTTGGCGGGAGAGGTCTTCGGGCGCAAGGTCGACCTGCCTCCGGGCGGGTATGTCGTCTGGCGCGCCGACGGTTCGCTCGATATAGAATCCGGCGATCGCCACGGCGTGCGGACCGACTATTCCGCTTCCGTGGATTGCTGCTATTTCGATACTCGCGCATCGGAGAACGCCGTCACTTTCGGCTCTGCGCGCGGCAAAGGTATTGGCATATGTAGGCGCGAAGGCGACAAGTGGGAAATTATCCCCGTCAGCGGTGATGTAGCGTTTCGTATTTCTGGAACGAATGCACGAGCGCTTTCGGAAGATCGCACAGATTTAGGGAAGACTTCATTAATCCGCGATGAAGAGGGTTATTTAAAGCCAGTTCCCGTTCAGGGAGCGTTTAGTTATCTGGTGGATTAAATATGAATAGATTATTGGTAGTATTTTTCTTATCACCATTTCTTGCGCCTTTGACTTGGGCTGCTCCTTCTTTTGTTTTGCCTAAAAGGTTGTATGCTACGCCAGGAAGAG
>JAGBXE010000085.1 GCA_017629455.1 Kiritimatiellia bacterium | reverse complement strand
TGCAGCCGCTATCGCGGTTATCAGTGCGGGGCCGAATACGCCGAAGGCTTTAAGATGTGCAAGGCGTATCTTAAGGGCACCACGAAGAGACTTCTTCCGTAAGTATGCCAGATTCTAAGAGGTTCCTGTCGCCTGTCGCGGGATGCGGGGGCTTCTGGCTGATAGCGCCGTATGCGTTATGGATGGTTATGATGACCATTCTGCCGCAGACGGCGTTTTTCTATGCCGTAAGGGGCGCGGCAACGGCGCTTCTCCTTGCCGTTGCTGTCTATCGTTTTGGGCTTAAGCGTGTGAAAGATGCGCTCTTTAAGCCTGGAGCATTGCGTTCGTATGGAGTAGGAGTCTTAGTTGGGCTAGTAGTTCTTTTAGTCTGGATAGCCCCTGAGATGTGGTTCGGCGTAGGTCAACATGTCCAAGCTGCCGACAGCCCTTATTCTCCGGAGGTTTGCGGGCTTTATCTTACGATAATTAAGCTTGCCGCAAGCGCATTTGTAATTTCAATTGCTGAAGAACTTTTCTTCAGAAAGTGGGTTGTCGATTTTGCAGGCTTTTGGTGGATGGTTGTACTCTTTGCCGTCGAGCACGGCGACAGGTGGCACGTGGGCGCTTTTACAGGTATCGTATATGGTTTGGCGGCTCGCCGCTATGGCCTGCGAGCCGCCATTGTCGCCCACATTGTCACGAATTTTCTTCTCGGTGTCATCGTCGTGGGCTGCGGACGATGGCAGTTTTGGTAATCCTGCTAGGATGCCTTCGAGCAGGAATTACGCTTCGTGAATCCTAGCGTTTGCCGCGGCAACTTTTTCCTTGAGTGTCGCTTTATGGGCGCGGAATTTTTCGCGCAGCGATGCATCGGCAGTGCCGAGAATCTGCACCGCGAGAAGGGCGGCGTTAGCAGGGCCTGCGCTACCGCATGCGACAGTGGCAACGGGTACTCCTGAAGGCATCTGAACGGTCGCATAAAGAGCATCAAGCCCATTGAGCGCGCCGCCTGCAATCGGTATTCCGATAACGGGCAATACTGTTCCTGCTGCAAGTACGCCCCCCAAATGTGCCGCGCCGCCAGCTGCAGCAATGATAACCTTTAAGCCGCGCTCTTCGGCAGTCTTGGAATATTCAAGAGCAACTTCAGGAGTGCGGTGCGCAGAGATTACGCGCGTTTCGTACGGAACGCCAAAGGAGTCGAGAGTTTCGCACGCTTTTTTAACGAGCGGCCAGTCGGAGTCGGAGCCCATTACGATGCCAACGAGAGCGTTTTCCATGATGTTTCCTTATTTGTGCAGTTTTGCTTTGTAATTAAAGTATTAAATGAAATGACCCATTTTCTCGCGCTTGGTATCGAGGTAGCGCTTATCGTCGGCATTGGCCGGTATGACAATCGGCACGCGCTCGACAATTTCAAGACCGTAGCCTTCAAGACCTGCGATTTTGCATGGGTTGTTAGTCAGCAGGCGAATCCTGCTAATGCCGAGATCAACCAAGATTTGTGCGCCCTCACCGTAATCGCGCAGATCAGGGGCGAAGCCAAGAGCTACGTTGGCCTCAACGGTATCAAGGCCTTCTTCCTGTTTGCGGTAAGCGTGCAGTTTGTTGGCTAAGCCAATTCCACGGCCTTCCTGGCGCATATACAATACGGCGCCGCGGCCTTCCTTGGCTATC
>JAGBXE010000084.1 GCA_017629455.1 Kiritimatiellia bacterium | reverse complement strand
CGGTAATAAGCGTTCTAACAAAACTTCCACAGTAGGCGGCCGTACAGGTGTAGCCATAGCAATTTGATATGATAGAGTCGACGATGTGGTTTTGAATTCCTTTGGCTATAATGCCACCTTTTTGCGCGTCTGTTGGAGTTGGAGAAGAAAGCCCTGAATAGCCGTTGCAAATCGTAAAGCCTTGAACACAAGTTTCAGAAAATGACGTAAACTGGATGCATCGTTCAGCCTCTGGGCCGCATCCATATTCGTCGGCTTGGCCTGAAGTCGTATCTTTTTTGCCGTGAATAAAAGATACGTTGCGCCCCGCGCCTTTTATCCTGACGTTGCGATCAATGACTACACGCGCCTTAGTTGAACTGTTAGGCGTAGCACCGCCCAATGTGTAGTTTCCGGGCGCAGCGTAAATAACTGTGTATTCTTTTGTATTGGTTGAACCCTCATTTACTGCGCGTTGCAGAGTAGCAAATGGGGCGCTTTCAGAGCCGATATTCTCATCGCTGCCCTTGCCCGGATTTGGGTCAACATAATATTGAGCCGTTGCAACTATGGCCTCTACCGTCATTAAATCGCCGCTCTTCATCGGAGGCATAAACCAAAGCGACTCATCCATAAGGGGATAGCGCGTATATTTGTTATGCGATGTTTTATATCCGAAAAGTTGTTTACCTTCAGGAAGGACAGCTCTAGCGTGGAATTGCGTAGGATATGTCTCGGGCCAAATGGTATGGTCTGTTACAAGACCGATACCTTCGATGTCGAACGTACCCACAAAGGTTATGCCGCCGTAGGGATGTTCGCTAGCTAGTGCTGCAATGGTGAGAAATGCGGCGACAACAGATATTACCTTGTTGATCATTTTTTACTCCATTACGCTCTTACAAAGGGTTTACAAAAGCATCGTCTATGTCGACGGGCGCATCAACGGCGAAGAATCGTATTGATTTACTTTCGTATTCTACGCCTAATTTTTCAAATTCAAGTGTATAAGTTTTCCATTCGTCGGAAAGTTTAAATGTCTTGGAAAGTATTGAGTCGTTAATAAGCTTTGTTTTCTCGTTGACTATGTAGGAAGCTGTCCATACTCTTACGCTGCCTTTGCCGCGCGCTTTGAACGACAAGATCATCTTCCCGCTTTGCGGCGATGAAAGACCTTGGGAAAACGTGCATTCTTTTGCAGGAAGTATCGTTACATAGAAGTTGCCAGGGTCGTGCTTGTGCTCTTTTGTTTCGCCATAGGCTTGGGGGCTGCCCCATGGCCTAGGTACGACATTGCTCTTTGAAGTCGTGTTTTTCCAATTTACCCATTGCTGTGCCTTTGCAATTTTCTGCGTAGGGAACCCTTCGTCAAATGTAGCATTGCGCCAGTAGGGGTACGTCTTTTCGACTTTGAAGACTCCTTGGCGTTTCGGCAAGAAACGCATTTGCACGAAACCCCTGTTTGATTTAGGTGCATCGATGCGCACTTTCCAGTTGCCGCCCGCGCGGCACTGCCACATAAGGCTTTTGAGCGGAACGAGTGCTTCCAGTTTGCGCACATCACCGTCTTTGCGGACTTTTGCCTTGATACCATTGATGGGCGAAACAATTTTCCCGGAGGGCATAACTGTAAAGCTTGCTGTGCGGTCGGTTCCGTCAGGATATTCAAAAGCGATTTCAATTGGGCCGTTTTCCCATTCCGCGGCAAAGCGCAGTTCATCTTTGCGCCAGACTACTTGGAGATTGGCGCGCTTGCCGCAGAAGAAGGGGCGCCTTTCAGCGAGTTTCCAATCGCGTTCGTTTGTGATCCCGTCTATTTTGATATCGCCTTCAGCTTCATAAACGTCGAAACACCCTAACAGGTCGCGGCGTTTTTTTGCTGCGTCAACCCACGACATTTCGAAAATCTCGCGATCTCGCTTTACGTGCATAAGTGCGCGCGGATCTGGGTCTTTGGCTGCTGCAGCTTCAGCGCGCTTGAGAAGGGCGATAAGCTTCTTTTCAGAGCCGATAGAATCAAGCGAAAATCCGCACATCCCCTCTGACATCCCTAGGCTAATGCATCCAGGCGTTTCAAGGAAGAGCTTCGTTTGCAGTTTCTTAAATTCTCTAAAGCCGCCTTCCCAACCTTTGCCGTAATAAATGGCGTTGCATTCTTCCCAGTTCGCTTCGAAATCGGCATCGGGATTCCATTGGATTATCCCAGCTAAATACACGGTTTGCCACATTGCGCTCCACCTTAGGTTTTTGCCGTAGAAAGGCCACATATTCCGTTCCCATGAGCAGAATTCTGGCTCCATTGGGGGTCTAAAGAGGCAGTAGTGAGAGCCTGCGCAGCCGAATTTTCCGAAGCAGCGGATGTTGTTCGCAACTACAGATTCGCTAGGCAAGTAATCGCTGCCGGGGCTGCCGATACAGGCTATTTCATCGCGGTTTGAGATAAGCGGCATATCAAGTTTCTTCCATGCCATATAAACTTCTCTCAATGCGCGGTTTACGGAGCAGTCGTTGTCATCCAACGAATGGCGCCAGCATTGGCAATTAAATGAAATAAGAACGGAGAGCTTCTTGTCTGGCTTTACTCTGCAGGGAGGGAACCAGAAATTCTGGTAAGCCCAGCCGCCAAGTTTTGCATCGGGGCGCACTTTCCATACGCGCTTTGCTAGTTCGTTGATGACCCACCAATATCTGTCGGCGCGTTCGCCTTGAGTGACGGCTTCAGGCGCATCAAGAGCGCGGCACTTTTCGCATTCGCACCATTTGGTGGTGTCGTTGTTGCCGATTGTTACATGGCCTACAGCACCGTATGGACCCTTGATTCTTTCAAGAAGGTTTTCTGCCATCCTGTCGAGAAGGGCAGGGTTTGAAAGGCATGGGTTAGGTTCGTTTTCGTTTGATTGTTTAGAGAGATGGCGCTTTCCATTTATAAGAGGGAACCATTCTGGATGCTCTTTGAAAAACTTTTTAGCGAACGCATTTCGCGATTCGCGCGTTGTCCCCCATTCGTTGCCGTACATTAATGCCGACATCAAATGCCCGCCGGTGCCGTGAGGAGCCGAGCCTACTTCCTCAGCGGCAATGCCGCGCGCGGAAATAACGCCAGGGTTCTTTTTGTCGTAGTACCAGCCTGCAATTGCTTGCGGCACATAGCCGTTTCGTATTTCCCATAGAGGCGCCGAACCATAATGCGTGTTTATTACGCGCACTTTCGCAAACGGGTTTACGAGCGTTTGCCCGCATGGTATGGAAACGCTCTTACCTTTTAGTACGCAGTATTCACCGTCATCGTTAGGTACGAGCCAACGCATTCCGGCGTATTTTTTGAGGATATGATACGTTGCGTATAGAGTGCCGCGCGGGTTGTAGCCGGTAATTTCAATGCCGTCTTTTTTTACATCAATCAAGTACCCGTCTTCGTTAAGGCCGTTAAGTTTTTTCACTCTAATCGTTATTGGCAGCTGCCCGTCTAGGTTGCCGCAAGTAGTTGCCTTTGAGAGGTACTTTTGTAATTCGCGTGATGCAAACTTTTCAGCATAGGAGGCATCTGGCGCTGTGATTACGCGGCATTTCGCAACAGCGTCTGATACGAGCGTTACTTTGTCTGCGTGCGACGATGCCGCACAAAGTGCCGCCACAAGCGCCAGAATTGTCCGTTTCATATTTTATTTCTGCTTTAAGAGTTTGAGGTTTACGAAATTACCTGGCGAATACATATGTCCATTGGCGCAAGTGCTAACTTGGGTTGCGCGTTCGCCCTTGGCGTTATTGCCTAAAGGTACGACGCGGCATCGCCCGAGGTTAAATTTCCATGTTGCGCCAGGATAGCAAAGCATACCGGTTTCTTTTGCAGGAACGGCAAGCTCCATCGTCCACCTGTCGGGGTATTTCTTGACTGCCCATTTCGACTTCGTCATAAACGATGTGTCGAAGCTGCCGACATTTTCGCGGAATGCATCGAGGATGGAGCCTTCCATATTGATGATAAGGTGGTAAGCCTTTGTGCTCATGTCGGGGTGGCTGTAGAAGATTTCGACGCGCTCGCCTAATTTCGAGTAGCCCGAGCGGCGATCATCTGTTTTTGTTGCGACGAGCTTGTGCATTTCGGGGTCGAAGCATTCTGCCGAAATATAGAGGTGCTCACGATCATACGCTACACGCGCAACCGTGCGGCCGATGATGTTTGTTTTTCTTGTTTCCCACGGCGGCACAAAGAACTCTGTTATCGGCTGAGTTTCCGACCAGACAGCCTCATCTAATACGCCATCGACTGTGATAGGCTCTTTCGCTTGGCTTGCGGAAGCTTCACGGTACGATTCGAGATATTTCTTGCGTTCCTTGATCCAGGTCATCTCAAAGATATCTCTAAAGCGCTCAACGTGCTTAAGTGCGCGCGGGTCAGGGTCGGTCGCGGCTGCCGCGAGAGCCTTTTTAAGTAATGCTTGAAGCTTTTCTTCGGAGCCCGGCAGATCAAGGCTCTTTCCAAGCGGCGCACCTTGCCCCCAGCCGATGCATCCATCTGCTGCGAAGAACGCTTTTTCTTGAAGCTTGCGGAATTCGCGAAGGCCGCCATCCCAGCCTTTGCCGTAGTAAAGCGAATTTATTTCTTCGTAGATTGAATCGTAGTCGGCGTTGGGGTTCCACATAAGTTCTGCGGCAATATAGCAGCATTGCCACATTGAATGCCACCACCACGCCTTGCCGTAAAACGGAGGGAAGTTTTTCGACCACGCCATATATTCAGGGAAGGGCGGATGAATAACGAGGCTTGAGCCTGCGCACCCTATCGATTTGTAGGCGCGGATTGAGTCGCGAAGGACAGACTCGCAAGGCAGTAAGTCAGAGCCAGGACTACCTTCGCAAGCGATTTCATCGCGGTTGAAGATTACCGGCATTTCTAGCTTTTTCCATTCTCTGTAAATCTTCGCCATTTCGCTGTTGGCCATGCATTTGGGGTCGGTGACCGAATGCCGCCAACATTGGTTGTTGTACGAAATCATAACGCCCAGGCGTTTGTCGGGTTGACGCGGCGCGGCGGATACCAGAAATCCTGGTAGCACCAGCCTGCGATACGTGCATCGGGGATTACCTTCCAGACGCGGCGCGATAATTCGTTTACGACCCACCAGTATCTATCAGAACGTTCACCTTTAGTGCCGATTGTTTCAGGGCAGTCGAGAGCGCGGCAGTTGTCGCATTCGCACCAAACGGTGGTGTCGTTGTTGCCAAGCATAACGTATGTCTGGGCACCGAACTCGCCACTAATGTTTGAAATGAGATTTGATGCCATATGTTCCAAAAGCGCAGGATTGGAAAGGCAGGGGTTAGGGGAGCTTTCGTTTGAGACTGAACCGATAAACCTCTTTCCGTCGACAAGCGGAAACCATTCGGGATGCTTTTCAAAGAAACGCTTGGCAAATTCCAAACGCGCGGGTTTTGTTGTGCCCCAGTTTTTGCCGAACATCAGTGCCGACATTACGTGGCCGCCAATGCCTTTGCCGCGGCACCCTAATGACCTAAATAAATTGGCGCGTGAATCAAGGTCGGGCCTTTTAGGGTTATACATAAGTCCGCCTGGAAATGCAGAGTTCTGCATTCTGTTGCGCGCTTGCCATAAAAGGGTATCTTCGCCGTAAATTGTCGCGTAGCGAAGGCGCATTTCAGGTTTTTCAATAATGCGCACTTGAGGCACGACGATTGTTGGACGGTGGGCCCAGTATTCTCCGTCGGCACCTGGGAAGAGCCATCTGACGCCAGCATAGCGTTTAAGTACGTCATAGCATCCGCTTAAAGCGCCGCGGTCATTCGCGCCTACAATATAAAGCCCATTTGAGCTAGATACAATAGCGTAACCGTCGTCGTAGAGATAGTCGTCAAAACGCGTAATGTCGGATTTTGTTATTCCGGCAGCAGCGGCAGTTTTCTGATCGGATACTTCGCAAACGTAGATATTGTGCAGCTTTTTGCTGGGCTTTGCCGAAATCTCAGGCGCAGCTGAACTTGATATTTTTGAAAGGTATTCGCTTAGCTCTCGTGCACCGCGTTTTACTGGCGGCTTTGCATCGTCGGATACAACAATCTGGCATGCGACTTTAGCGTCTTTAATAAGGCAGAAAGAAGCGATCTCATCTGCACTAAGGGTGTTTGCAGCAAATGCAAACATGAGCGTACTTATCGACGCTCGAAGAGGTATGATGTTTTTCATGCCTTGAATTATACCAAAAAAATTCTCTTTCTCGCTACTTAAACAGAGGAGATGAGATTTTTTTGAAAATATCTTCCGCTATTATAAAAACCGCGTCTGATGAACCGACAGTAGCATATCTGCCGCCGGCAGGAGATTTTTCACCTATGATAAGATTACGCCTAAGCGTGTCTTCGCGGTCTTGGTCGAACGAAATTGTAAGAGCTGGGTTATCAAGCCCGTAAGTTGCCATATCAGTTTCGGAGGCTTTTAATTTTTCGATTTTCTCGGCTGAAAGGGGATTTATTGCTGCGAGAATCGATTGAATGGCATCGTTATCGATTGTGCTGTCATTGACGGGAGACTCAACGACCCAAGTACGCCTGTCGCGGATGTATACGGCAGATGAGGTGTTTTCTAGCGTGGTTCTAACAATTCGCCTTACGAGTGTGGGGTCGATTCTTAACGCTTCAAGCGAGCGCAAATCTTCGAAGCGGGCCTTTCCAAGTACGCTTGCGCGCGAAACCGAAAAGCGTTTAGTGCCAGGTGTTAAGCTTACCGATACGCCATTGTCGTCGAGATCGGCCGAAGTAAGCGCCAGGATATGGGCAAGAATCTGTTCGACAACTGTCTTATCTGCATTTGCCGCTATGGGAGACTCTAGTACCCAGATGCTATCGGCTGTGCGCGTAAGGGCGTGCGAAATTGCTCCATCTGAAATAGTAAATGCAGTTATATCGCGCATATCTATTTGGAATAGACGTGAATCGCCAAACGCTGAAGGCCCGTCAATAAGCGATTCTTTAAGCGCGGCAGGTATGGTGACTACGGCCGTTCCATTCTGAACGCGTGCGTAGGCTAGACCTTCGCCGGCAGCTTTACCGAATGAGACTTGGCTTTCGAACCCTGCAGCATCTTTTAAGGTTACGGTAAGAGCGCTTTCTGGATCGAGATCGTATGCTGCAAGAAGCGCTTCCGATGCGCTTTGCGCTTCGTTTGTCGCGCCGATCGGCCAGACAAATTCCTTAGCTTCGGCAGAAGTAAGATTGGAAAGGAAAGTTTTTACCTTCGCCGATGAAACAATTGCATTTTCGGTGCCCCAGCCGTTTTCGCCATTAGTAAACGTTATAGTTGCACCTTTGCCGCGCCTTATGCTGAACGAGACGATTGCTGAAGGATCGGCAGAGAAAAGTGAGCGGCGCCTAAAGCCTTCGGCAGGAATATCGGAAGCTGCAAGAATAGTATGGGGAACAGTAAATACAGCTTCGACGTTTGATACTTCGGCAAAGACGCCATCTGCCGTTGGAGTAGGAGCGTTAATTGAAATAGTTTCTTCTTTTTCTCCATCGCTAAGTGTTACTGCCGTAACAGGAGGCGATAATGAAAAATCGCTACGGTCGCCACCAATGGAGATAAGCTCTTTTTCCGACATCGTCTCTAGAATGCTCGTGTACCTAAGGGCATCTAAAAGTTTTTTAACCGCCTTTTCATCAGCAGCTGCCGAGAATGGCGAGACTATTCGCCAGCCGTAATCAATTCGCTTTAACTGGGTAGGCGCTTCGCCGCAACGGGCTATTGTAATTTGTGTGACGTTTTCGATGTCGATTGTAGCAAGCGTATTTCTGTGATTAACAGGGCGCTTACCGTGGTCGGAAAGATCAATTATAAGGTGCGTAACGATTAATAGCGCAATTCCAGCCAGAAAAAGGAGTATGGAGCGAGTGCTGTTCATTTACCTCGACCTCCTACGGAGTATGCTTGGCAGCATTAGAAGGAATATGGCTAGAGGCGCAGCTACGGCAGTCAGCAGAAGGTGGTTAAGCCGCTTGGCCCTATCCATGCCGGAAACTAATACTTCTGTCTCTGTGCCGCTGGAGCCGCTTGAATCAGTGCCTGAAAGGTAGGCGACAGAATTTAGGAAGAAATCTCTATTTGCATTGGCACGCGCCGCTAATGGGCCGTTCATGGCAAATGCGGCATCGCCTACTGCCACAATGCGCGTAGGTCTTACGGCAAGGTCGCGCCCGGCGTTAGCGCCACGTTCTGCGGCCGCGGCAAAAGCGTTCCCTTGAGCGCCTGCAATTGCAGTAAACGATATCTTGTCTGCGCCGCTACCCGATGTTGCCGCGGCAGATGGCTTAAAGGCGGTAGGCCGCTCAAAAATAACTCTGTTGCCGGCCAGTTGAGCTGATATTTCATGGTCGGCAAATTCGTCGGCGATTACATCGGAACCGCTAAGCGTTTTTGCGTTCCCCAGAAGGGCGTCGGTTGGGCGGATGCCCCACGATGTGAGAATTGAAGAAAGGCCTTCAAGCTTTGCGCCAACTAGCATCATAACACGGCCGCTGTCGCGAAGGTATGATTCAAGCCTGCTAATTTCGGTGCGCGAAAAATCGTGTTGTGCGCCAGCGATTATAACGAGGGCGCAATCAGAAGGAACGCTTTCGTGTGCAGAGAGATCGAGAACTTTGTTTACGTAACCTTCACGAGCAAGGTCGCGCCCGATATCGCTCATGCCAAACGGGCCGTAAGCGTCGAATAGCGCTTCTCCGTGGCCAGTAGTCCAGTATACATTTTTGCGTGCAGGGGGCGTTAGAAGGCGGCGTATAGTCGATGCGCACGCTCTTTCGCCCCAGCCGTCATCAAGGTTAAGTACGGTAGTTCTGCGCCCACGGGAGAAGACTAACGAGCCGTCTTCAATACCGCCGCGGGCAAGGCGTTCGGCTGCGCCTATATCCCAAACCGGATCGATGTATTTAAGCGTAACCTGCGCTCCGCCCGTCGATTCGGCCTCGCGCCGAAGTTGCCTTAAAAACCTTGCTACCTGCCTAAAGCGCGTGTCGCTACGGCGTAAAAAGCACGTTACGGAAAGCTCGCCTGCTTCAGAAAGAATTGTGCGCGTACGCGGCGAGAACGACGCTCTTGACCCGCCGATTGGGATGTCAAAAGTTGTTTCAAGCCTAAAGGCAAGCATTATGGCCAGAACCGTAAATATGCCTGCAAGCACTACTGATGTAAGGGCGCTTAATTTAGCCTTAAGAGCTTTGCGCCCGACCATCCGTAGGCGTGCAACTGCTTTTGACGCGGCAAAGACGAAAAAGCCCGTCGATAAGAAGTAGAGCGCAAGAACCCCAGTTGAGATTGTAGCTGAAGCGAAATCTGCCACATGTGCGTCGAGCGGCATCTCGCCAAATGCCGTGCGCCCAGCGCCCACCCATGATGACCAAGCCGCCCAAATGCCGCGCGGCAGAGCGAGAGTAATGAGGAGCGACGAAGCGAGTGACGCACCCGCAGTGCGGAACAATGCGCTTGATGATGTCGCTACTGCGCACCAGAGTAAGCCTTGTATTGCAAGGATTGCGAAGGCTGGAATAAATTCTTCAAGGCGTGCTCGGGCAATTGCCGCAGGGGCAAATACGTAAAGGAATGAAAGAGATAGGATAATCGAGATTATTAAGGCCTGAGTTAAAAACGCCCAACAGCCTAGGAATTTGCCCATTACTAAATCGCGCTCTTTGACAGGAGAGGAAAGCAAAGTCTCAAAGCGCCCTGATAAGCGTTCTTCGCTCCAGACGTCCATTGTAAGAAATGCGGCAAATATAGGTAGAACGCGCGAGACGGCGTCGGCCCATACGGCAGCTAGCGTCGTGGACGCGCCTTCCGAGTTGGCAAGCGAGAAGGCAAAAATTGCAGCCGTCGACGAAAGAAATGCCCATACGGTAAACGCGCTTGAGAGCTGGTTCTTAAGCCGTCCGAATGTCCGCGAGAAAGTTGTCTTTACAGGACTCATTTAAGCGTCCTTTCCTGTAAGCGCGGCGTTTACGAGATTGCGCACAGTTGTAATATCGCAATCCTGCGTGTTGATTTCAGCTTTAATCGTGCCGTCTTTAAGTACGAGTATACGCTTAGCCCATTTGGCGAAATCTTCTGTTTCGTGGCCAGTTGCCACAACGCAGGAAAAAGCCGACACTTGATCTAGAATACTGCCGATTGAAGATCGCATTGTTTCATCGAACCCTGCAAGAAGATCGTCCAGGAGCAGTATGCGCGGGCGCAGCATAATCGCATCGGCTAGCGCTACACGTTTAGCTAGCCCGTTTGAAAGGCGGCTTATGGGCGTACGCAAGATATCGGTTATTTGGCAGAGCTGGGCAGCTTCGTTCATTCTGCGCCGGATTCTCCGCCCTGCTTCGCCTTTGAGCGCTGCGCGATAAGCTAGGTACGCTTTTACCGTCATATCGTCGTAAAGCGCTATGCGCTCGGGGAGATAGCCTACCATGCGCCGGTAGCGCAAGGAACGCGAAAGGGCTTCTTGGTTGTCGAAGGATATTGTTCCAGAATCGGGAACTGCTAGCGTTGCTAGTAATTTAATGAGTGTAGTTTTGCCAGAACCGTTCGAGCCGACAATTGCAATACGTTCGCCTTGTGCAACAGAAAACGAGACGTCCTTTAGGATAGTCTTTTTTACGTATGAAAAGGCGATATTGCGGACTTCAAGCATGGAGTTTTTAGCCTAGCAAACAACCGAGATTCATCGAATGCGACGCCTTTAACAAGACAAGATCGCCCGCGGAAACCTCAACGCGTAAACGTTTGGCCAATGTTTCAGGCTTTTTGAAAACGACATTGCATAGACACTGCGACGACATTTCGCCAATGCCTATTACCAGATTGAGTTTAAGCGACATTGCGTGCGCGAAGATTTTCTTGTGGAGCTTAAGCGCATCTGGCCCAAGCTCGAACATATCGCCTAGAATTGCTATCTTGCGCCCCGAACATGGCATTGCGGCAAAAGTGTCGAGCGCGGCAATCATTGCATCGGGATTGGCGTTGTACGTATCGTCGATAAACGTAGCGCCGTATTTTTCAACAATGCGCCAGCGAGAGCCTGGAAGGGCAAAACTTTCAAGCGCGGCAATTGCCGCTTCGCGCGCAACGCCGAATTTTTCGGCAAGCGAAAAGGCGAGAGCAGCGTTTGATACGTTGTGCTTACCGGGCAGAGTTTTCGCAAGCGCATCGGCGAGGTACTGCTGATCAGTGTCGACAATTATTGTTTCGGCGCGGCACCTTTTAACGAGAGCGTCAAGACGTTCGTTTGACGATGATACGACGGCGAATTGGCGGGCAGATTCAAGGAGAGTGCCTTTTTCTTGGGCTACGCCGTCAAGCGAGAGAAAGAACTCAAGGTGGGCAGAACCTACCGATGTTACAATTCCTGCGTCTGGCGCGGCAATATCGCAGAGTGATGCGATTTCGCCGAGGTGGTTCGACCCCATTTCCAAAATGAGAAATTCTGCATCATCGGGGCAGTTCAGAATCGTCATCGGCAAACCAATGTGATTATTGAAATTCCCTTCGGTCGCGTGAGTTTTGCCGATTGTCGAAAGAAACGCCTTAAGCATTTCTTTTGTAGTCGTTTTACCGGCAGAACCGGTAATGCCGATTACCTTAGCCTTGAGGCGTGCGCGCTTTTCGCGCGCCTTTGCCTGGAGAGCTTCAAGGCCTTCGATTATTTCGCTTGCGCCTTGTTTGAGCGCAGCAGGGATAAAGTCGCGCCCGTCGAGTTTGTCGCCCTTAAGAGCGACAAACCCCATACCCTCTTTAACTTCCCTTGAATCAAACGTATACCGCAAAAGCCCGCCCTCCTTAATTTAGCAGACGCCTCTTGTTGAATTGCGGTAGAAAGATACGAGCTCCTTAATTTCATCGAGCTGCTCAACATCGTTCTCGACGCGCTCCAAAGCCTGCGTACGGTTAAGGCCGTCGCGGTAGAGGACGCGGAAGGCTTCTTTAAGAGCCTGAATGACTTCTTTTGAGAAGCCGCGGCGCGTAAGGCCGACAACGTTAGGCCCTACTGCCTTAAGATAGCCGTCGACCATGTCGCAGAGCATATACGGCGGAACGTCTTGGCGAACCTTCGCCATGCCGCCGACCATGCTGTGGCGGCCGATATGCGTAAACTGGTGCGTGCCGGCCATGCCGCCGATGATGGCGTAGTCGTCGACGTGTACGTCGCCTGCGAGCTGGGCGTTATTCGACATGATAACGTGGTTGCCGATAATAACACCATGCGCGGCGTGGCAGTAGGCCATTATCAGGCAGTCGTCGCCGATAATTGTCTTTTCGCCGTCCTTCGTGCCGAGGTGGACTGTTGTAAATTCGCGGATGACGGTGCGGTTGCCTATTTCGACGAACGACGTAGAACCTTCGATATACTTAAGGTCTTGCGTCTTCATGCCGATAAGCGCGTAAGGGAAAATCTGGCAGTTTTCGCCGATCGTGGTGTGGCCGTCAACGATGGCGCCTTGACCAATCGTTGTGCCTGCGCCGAGCTTGACGTCTTTGCCGATATGCGCGTATGGGCCGATCTTGACGCCTTCGCCGAGGATTGCTCCGTCTTCTACCATTGCGGTTTGGTGTATTTCAGCCATTGAAGACCTCCTGTCTTTTCTTTTCCCTTGCTAAAGTGCAGTTGACAGCACCTTGTGTTACAGATGTTTTCTCATGAGTTTCGCCGCGAGCAGGAAGCACGCTATTACCGGAAGCCATATTAAAAGCCACGGTCTAATGGTGTGCATCGCTTCGCACGAAAGCATAAGGATTACAACGACATAGTACGTAAGCGCGGCTACTAGCGAGATAGCCATGCCAACAGAAGATTCTTTTCTGTGCGAGCGGATTCCAAGGGGAATGCCAATCATCACAAAGCAGATCGACGCCATGGCAAAAACGAAGCGCTTGCTGAGCTCGACTTTGAGGCTGCTTAATTCGCGTACGGCAAATTGGCGCATCATATCGTCTGTTTGCGAGCCGTCGGAAGGCTTGTTCGCTTCGGCGGTGAATTTGCGTATTTGTTCTAAAGCCTCAAAAAAGCGGAAATCTTTCGTGCGCTTTATGTACTGAGTTTGGCGAATTACGTCTTTAAGAGTGTAAAGAAACCTGTTAGCTCTCGCGGTTGTGCGGCGGTTTTCGTCGACGGGATCGACTGTCATGCGGTAAAGCTCAAGGTCAATATCGCTGCCGCGCTGTGTGACGAGCGCTTTTTCGGCGGTG
>JAGBXE010000083.1 GCA_017629455.1 Kiritimatiellia bacterium | reverse complement strand
GGGGTTGTTGGGGTAGCAGAGATAAACAGCATCAAAATCTGCTCCTGCAGGCGGCGCAGGAACAAAGCCGTTTTCAGCCGTGCAAGGAAGAAGCTTAATATCGCCACGCCCAGCCATAACGTTAGTGTCGACATAAACCGGATAGACGGGATCACCAACTGCTATCGAAACGTTCTCGGCAAGAAGCTCTTGGAAGTTGCCGCAATCGCACTTCGCGCCATCGGAAACGAATATTTCATCGGCCTTTATATCGATGCCGCGCTCGACAAAATCAACTGCCGCAATTTTATCGCGCAGGAACTGATAGCCTTGCTCTGGACCATAACCGTGGAAGTTCCCCCTCCCGGCTTCGTCGTCGACAGCCTTGTGCATCGCCTCAACAACTGCGGGCGCAAGAGGCTCTGTTACATCGCCTATGCCCAAACGGATTATACGTGCGTCGGGTGCAGCCTTCTGGCGCGCAGCAACGCGATGGGCTATTTCTGCGAAGAGATATGTCGGTTTGATTTTACCGTAGTTTTCGTTTACTTGCAGCATGGCGTGTGGTGGACTTTCTCGTATTTAGTTTCTAGAATTATTCCGTTCCGGCAGAAAACCAGTAATGGTTGAAAGCGAAACGAAAAAGAGTGAAAGAACGGCGAGCGAACGCAGAGGACAATCGCCAAAAGCATGAATCAGTACGGCAGTGTTGGCCGTAAGGATGCAAAAAGCTGATGCAGGAAGCGCGAAAATCTGAATGGGCGCAGGCGGCTGATCTTTCTTTTTCTTAAAGCGTTGCCCCTTGATAAGCCAGTTCCATGTTTTAAATACTGGCACTAGCAATAAGACAACAAAAGCCACTATCATGCCAAAGCCAACTGTACCATGCTCTACAAGGAATTGAAGATAATCGTTATGGACATTCCCCTGGCCCGGCCCACCAAGCCTCTCGCCTTTACGGATTCTCGGCAACAACTTAGGTACGCTTAAATGTTTGTAACCCCAGCCTCCGCAACCGAAGAGGAAATTATCCTTCCAAATTTCATACGCAACAGACGACTGGTAAACGCCCTTGCCAGTTGTGCGGTTGAGAACTTCTTCAGTATCAAGGCTATCCATCTCGCGGCGGATATCATCGGGAGCGTAGTTAAGCGAGAACAAAACGATAAGCCCAAAAGCCAGCATGCTCCAAAACGCCGCCCACGCACGCCTTGCTTTGCTGCGGCGAGATAAAAAAGATACAAACGTATGGAAAAAGTATACTGTAGCAGTAACGACAGCTAAAATAATCGCCGCGCGCGAAAGCGTATTGAGCGCCGCGTAGAAAATTATAATCGCAGGGATAAGATAATAATGTTTGCGCCAGAACATATGGCGGTTTTCCGAAGCGTCGCCGTCTTTCTCTTTGGCAAGGCGTATTTCGTGGTACTTTTCGCAGCAATCTCTCCAAAGCGCCACAGCCAGACCGAAAAGCAAGACAAAATAACTGCCGGCCATATTGCAATAGCCAAAAGTCGAAAAGAACAAAGTCGCCCTCCATTTCGGAGCTAAAGCGTTCGCCTCCTGCCAAAGGGGCCCAGGAGCACCCATACCGTGTTGCACAAACCCGAAAATAGCAAGGAGCACTCCGTTCCAAACGATGAGAGAAAGCGCTAGACGCTTGCCAGACTTTAAGAGTGCGTGTTTGGCAGTAATCGCCGTTACAAATGCTGTTGCAAACCACATTACCGTATTAAGGTGGCTAAGCCTATCAACGCAAAACGGCAAAAATTTAATTGGCGGCGAAGCATCCACCCCAGCGGCAATAGACGCATAATCGCATTGCGGACAAAGGCCCTTATTCACAAACGGCACAAGCATCAACACACCAAAACCGATTGCTAGCCACACTAATGGATCGCTTCGGATATCAGACCAAACGCGTTCGCGTGCTTCGTACGTTGTTTCGTATGAGTAGCGCTGCGGAAAGCAGATCATTATTTCAACCAAGAAAAGCAAGACCCACGGAACTACCACAAGAAGCACATCGCCGCGCGTACCACCAAACAACCACCCCATAAGCGACACGACTGCCGCCACGGCGATAGCAGCTGCGTTTTCAAAGAGAAACAACATGCTCAACCACCTTTCTCACCGCATCTTCCTGAGATACCTTCTCTGCAAGAACGCCTTTTACATATAATAAAAACTCGCCATCCCCCCCACAAAGCGCAACATCGGCACCCTTCGCTTCGCCTGGGCCATTAACTGCACACCCCATAACGGCAACACGTGGAAATGGCTTACCAGCAAAGGGAGATTGAGGATCTGCGGCTATAGTTTCAAGAGCATCTTCAACTTGTGAAGCAACCCTAAAAAGATCAACTTTTGTGCGCCCACACGTCGGGCAAGAAGTTACGGCAGGCCCAGGAGCCCTAAGGCCTAACGAGCGTAAAATCTCAAGGCCCACCTTTACTTCTTTTTCAGGCTTACTCGTAAGCGATACGCGTATCGTATCACCTATGCCTTCGGAAAG
This sequence comes from Kiritimatiellia bacterium, assembly GCA_017629455.1. Next base: position 988 of record JAGBXE010000083.1, on the reverse strand, counting down.
AAGAATGCCAAGGGCAACCGAACTTCTTACTGTGCCAGGCAAAAGAGTACCAGCTTCCGTCACCCCCAAATGAAGCGGACAATCGGTGCGCTCGGCAAGCTCACGGTATGCTGCGAGAGTATCTACGACATTCGAAGTTTTTACTGAAATTGCAATATCGTAAAAACCTTCATCCTCCAACAATTTAAGGCTTTTTAACGCCGAACCTACGAGCGTTTCGCCCTTCTCAAGGCTGCCTCCATTAACGCCGACGCGAATAGGTACGCGCTTTTCTTTCGCCTCACGCGCAACTGCCGCGAGCTTCTCGCGCGAACCGATATTGCCAGGATTAATGCGAAGCGCATCGGCCCCGGCATGAAGGGAAGCTAACGCACACTTATAATCAAAATGAATATCCGCGACGATTGGTATTGGGCTTGAGCGGCGCACAACACCCAAGACTTTGGCAGCGTCTTCGTCGGGAACTGTCATACGAATTATGTCACACCCGCGAGAAGCGCACGAAACGACCTGCGTTAAACACGCGGTCGCATCGTGAGGATTGGCTGTGCACATCGTCTGGACGCTCACAGGAGCGCCGCCGCCGACATAAACGCCTCCTACATTAAGGCTTCTTGTCTGCGCTCTCAAGAACATTTGTCTCTACGCAATCGGGTTTGTACGTGTGAATCTTGTAAGTGCGCCAGGAATCACGCAGCACCAAAACGCCCATAAGCGCCATCAAAACTACCATAAAGAAAATGGACGAGCCTTTGACTATCACATCCGGAACTCGCCTACGGAAAATAAGCGCGAAAAGGGAGAATAAGATAAGCCCGCCGTCCAAGACCGGTATCGGCAGAAGATTGAGAACTGCTAGGTTAACATTTAAAAAGCGCAAAAAGCCTAGCCCGTCAAAGGGGTTATGGCGAACTTGGCGATAGAGACCCTCGGCAATCATAACTGGGCCTCCAATAGCGTTAGCTGTAGCTTTCGCTTCCTTGGGCGT
>JAGBXE010000082.1 GCA_017629455.1 Kiritimatiellia bacterium | reverse complement strand
TGTTATGGGCAATATTGTCGGTTCTAACTTTTTCAATACGCTTGCAGTCGTAGGTATGAGTGGGCTTGTAAAGCCGTTTTCGTGCGCCGGCGGTCATGTTCTTTCGCGTGATTTATGGGTTATGATTGTGCTCTCAGCGATGATAGCGCTTTTCGGCTGCAGCTTTTCTCGGCGTAAGGAAGGTAAAATCGGGCGAATTAAAGCGATTGTTTGGATAACGATGTTTCTCGGTTATTTTGTGCTTCTTTTGATTCAGGAACACAGCTAAAAGATATAAAAAGTCTTTACGCGCCTTGATATAGGCCTATTGCTTGAAATAGTTTAGTAAGCTTCCTTCATTTAACGCCCCCTGTTTCCAGGCAGTGGATTGCCAGGTTTGCAGGGGGTTGAGCCTTTGTGTATAATACCCAAACGTATGTTGTGTTACGAGAGGGTAAAGAATGTCGCCATTATTTTCTCTTTCTATGAAAATCGAAAAGATAACAGATTGGCTCGACAAAACGCTGAACGTCTCCGCGTTTGACGATGTTTCAAATAATGGAGTGCAGATAGCTTCAACGCGTAAAAGCGTAAATCGCGTTGCATTTGCTGTAGATGGTAGCGCCAAGGCCGTTGCCGCCGCTGCCGATGCAGGCGCAGGGCTTTTAGTCGTTCATCATGGCATATCGTGGGCTGGTGGGATACGCAGAATTGAAGGTGGCGTTTACAATGTAGTTAAAAGAGCCATTGATTCTGATATTGCCCTCTACGCTTGCCATCTGCCGCTTGATGCGCATGCGCTCTTAGGGAACAACGCGCAGCTTGCGCGTCTACTTGGGCTTACTCGCACGCGTGCGGCGTTTAACTACCACGGCAATGTGATCGGCCTTGTCGGTGAAAACCGCAAGGCTAAAACCGTCACCATTGGGCGAACGAAGTTTAAACTTCCCTGCGGCAAGGTTGGCGTATGCTCTGGCGGCGCCGGCGATTTTGCCGAAGAGGCCAAACGCCTTGGATGCGACTTGTTTATAACCGGCGAAGCTAGCTGGGGCGACATTATAGCGGCCGAAAACTGCGGTATGAAAATGGTTTGCTGCGGACACTATGAAACGGAAGTTTTCGGCGTGAGGGCCGTTGCCGCGGCAATGAAGCGCGCGCTCGGTGTGGAGATTGTCGATTTAACGGAGGAACAGATATGATGAGCATTAGTAAGATGCGCGCCGAAGCGTGGAAGATACTGCGCGGCAAATGGTTTTTGCGGCTTCTTATCGCTGGTGTTTTGCTGCAGATTATAGCCGGCAGCGTCAATCTTGCGATTAAGCATGCGCTTAAATCGGTGTCGATAACGCTTGCGGGTGATTTTGTGACAGAGCAAGTAAAGGCGATGAGCCAAGGCATTTCATACTCGCTTCCCACGATGAAGGCTTACGGATGGATGATCGGCGGCGCTTGTCTTCAGATGTTTGTCGCTTATGTTTTCGGAGCTATAGTCGTCTTCGGCTTTATGGGGATTCTCCTTAAGGCGCGCGATCAAGACGAAAGCCGCTGGCTTGCATCGTCCTTGTCTGGTTTTGCGAGGCCTCTTGATGTCGCCTGGCTGATGGCGCTCATGAACATTCTCGTTATGCTAGTTATGCTCGCGTGCGCCGTTCCGCTTGCAGGGGTTTCTGCGCTCCTTATAAGTCACTTCGGCTATGAGATTAATTCGGCCGCGGGAATCGCCGCGCTTGTGCTGTCCGTCGGCCTTTCGGCGCTCTGCAGCGTTCCGCTCATCTACGCGTACCGGCAGGCGTGGTTCATCAAGAATGAGGATCCGTCGCTTAGCGCATGCGAATGCCTTCGCAGGTCGCGCAGACTGATGAAGGGTCATAAAATGAGCGCTTTCCTTCTCGATCTGTCGTACACCGGGTGGATCATCCTCGTTCTTCTGCTGCTCGGTACGCAGGCATTGTTCGCCGTAGGGAAGTCGTTCGGAGCGATGTCTGCGGCGATTTCGTTTGCGGTGAGTTTTCTTGCTTTCTACGCGCTATTGAAGGTGATGTTTTCGATGCTATTATCTCGCGCCGTATTCTACCGCGAGCTACAGCAAAGCGCCGCTGAAAATACGGCAAACGCATAAGAACATAGCGCGTAAAACCTGCATAGTCGGGTTTGTTGGTGCTGTTACATCTTGCCCCGCAAGATGTATGGTACAATATTGAAAATTGCGTGCTTTCTTAGGTGTAGCATTCAATTCGAATCAACGAGAGGATAACATGAAGACCAGAAGTATATGGTTCATGACCCTGGTGGCTGCACTGGGCGGTTTTCTATTTGGTTTCGACACGATTGTCATAAACGGCGCAGAGCAGGACATCCAGCGGCTCTGGGGGCTTACCGGCACGATGCACGGGTGGGTTGTGTCGTCGGCCTTGTGGGGAACGGTCGCAGGCGCACTCGCTGGCGGGTGGATTTCAGATCGCTTCGGGCGAAAGCCGACTCTTTGCGCGAT
>JAGBXE010000081.1 GCA_017629455.1 Kiritimatiellia bacterium | reverse complement strand
GTTTTTTGCGACTACTTTTCGTTTGAAAAAGTTTTAGCCGGCAAAATAGAAGGCTCGGATAAATGGAGGGTAGTGTATACGGTTTCATCATCTGAAACTGTGCTTTTACCTCCTGGGGCGTCTACTTCAGTCTCATCCGAATCATTCCTTGTTACTGTTTAAGGTAAAGTTACTTTTAGGTCTCGAAATATGTCGCCAAGTCGACTCCTCGGATTTCGCTTTCGCGGCGTAATATTGTTAAGATGGGTACTTGCACTATGAGGGCATAGTTTGGTATAATACTCAAACATTCAAAAGGCGAAAGAGTTTATGAAAACCGACATTCATCCAAAGTATGAGGACGCGACGATTACGTGCGCGTGTGGCAACGTCATCCATACCCGTTCGACGCGCAAAGAGATGACGGTCAACACCTGTTCAGCTTGTCATCCGTATTTCACGGGCGCTAAGACGATGGTTGACACTGAAGGCCGTGTTGATTCGTTCAAGAAGCGCTACGCGAAATTCGCGAAGTAAGCTCACACTTGGTCGACCAAGTCCAGATCGAGCGTATTCTGGGTCGTCTGAAGTCCGTAGAGGCGGATTTAGGCGACCCGGTCGTTTTGCGCGATAGGCGCAAGTATCAGGCGGTACTTGCCGATTATCGTTTTCTCAAAAAGCTCGATTATGCGTATGTGGCGTGGCAATTAGGAGAAGCAACTGAGCGCGATTTGTCCGCCGCGCTTCTTCCACCCGATCCGCTCGACGATCGTAACGCCGTAATAGAAATTCGCGCTGGCACAGGCGGCGATGAAGCTGCGCTTTTTGCGGGCGATCTTTTTAGGATGTATTCGCGCTATTGCGAATCGAAAGGCCTAAAAGTCTCCGTTATGAACGCTAGCCAAACTTCACTCGACGGCTACAAGGAAGTTGTTTTCACCGTTTCAGGTGAAGGAGCATACGGTACGTTCCGTTTTGAATCTGGTGGCCACCGCGTTCAGCGAGTTCCAGCTACAGAAGCTCAAGGGCGTATACATACTTCCGCTGCTACTGTTGTTGTCTTTCCTGAGGCCGATGAAACAGACGAAATCGACATCCCCGAAAAGGATATTAGAATCGATCTTTTCTGCGCAGGCGGCGCTGGCGGCCAACACGTCAATAAGACTGAAAGCGCAGTGCGTATGACGCACCTGCCAACGGGGCTAGTAGCGGTTTGTCAAGATGAGCGTTCGCAGATTCGTAACCGCGAAAAGTGCTTTGCCACTCTAAAGGCGCGAATCCTAGATTTTCGCCGCCGCGAAGAAGAAGCAAAGCTTGGTGCTTCAAGGCTCACGCTTCGTGGTAGCGGCGACCGTTCTGAAAAGATTAGGACGTACAATTTTCCGCAGAACAGGATGACCGATCATCGTATTGGCCTTACGCTCTATTCGCTCGATCGAATAATCGACGGGGCGATCGATGAGCTTTTGAGTGCGCTCAGCAATAATGATCTTGATGAGCGCATTCGTATGGCGCTAGAGACGGCAGCGTCTTAAGTTTTAGCGCACCTTTAGCAGTATAAGAAGCAAGATTGGCATTACGACCAATTGCATCAACACAAAGCGCATTAATACTTGTGCGTTTGACCACTTTAAGTTCTTTTTGCAGTGATCATGCAAGGGGAAGCGTATACGCCTAATAAGATTGCCTTCGCCGATGTCGAAACCAACGCGCTTTGCGATACGTAATAGAAGAAGTTTTCCAAGCCCGCAGCCACCATTAACAAGCACAATTGGAGCTAGAGCCAAGACGATAAGTGGGTTACCAGTCATCAATGAAGCTGTGGCAACGAGAATGCCAAGGAAGCGGCTTCCGGCGTCGCCCATAAGAATCATAGATGGCTCAGCATTGTACCAGAGGTAAGCTGCAAACGCGCCAGCTACGCACATTACTACGATCGCCCAGCGCGCCGCCTCGGCATATGCGGGGATTAAGAAGTAGTGAGCTACTGGGCGGTAGCCAACAGCAATGTAAAGGATAACAGCTAACATCGCTAGCGTAATAAGAGTAAGCGTGCCAGCTAGCCCGTCAACGCCGTCGGAACAGTTTGTTGCGTTCATCGTAAACCACAAAAGGAATGTAGCTACTGGTATGTAGAGCGCGGCAGATAAGCACCAAACGCCGATACCATTGATGATTGTGGGGCCCTTAATAAAAGGCAGCCACGCAAGCATAACCGACTCGCCGTTTATTGTTTCGTAGTGGCCTAAAAATATAAATGTAGCAATTGCAGCAGATACGACAGCATCAAGGAGGCCTTTTTTAAGCTCACCCCATGGCACTAATGATTTATCGTCTAGGTAGCCAAAGAGCATAGCAAGGTAAAGCGTAGCTACTGCTGCCATATCCCAAGGTTTTAGAGGTGCAAAAAGGAGTATCGCAGGAAGAGCAGCTAAAGTTACATATAAACCTGCGCCAGTTGGTTTGCCTGCCGATTTCATGCCTCCAACGTCGCCGCAAATTGCTTTGCCGCGATCGCGTGGAAGACGATGCCAAAGACGCGGCAGCAAGAGCCAAACGGCTAATGCAGCGGTGAATGTCCCTCCAGCAAGGAGAAGAGCATGGGATTGAAGAAGTCTGAACGGACCCCAGAAGGGGATTAACCAATTTGCGAGCCAATAAATCATACGCGTATTATATCAAAAAGCACTCGTTCCAAAGTGCGTCAAGCCGCTTTTCACTTACAGGAAATGAAGTTTTTAGTTCGGGCGCAAAGACTGAAATTCTAAATTCCTCAATCATCCATCTGTACGAATCAAGTTGAGCACGATTTTTCCCGCTTGTTTTGCCGGATACCAGTGCTAGACGGTAGCGTTCCCAATAAGGAAAGAACCGTTCTTCTTTCTTTCTGTCTGAAGATGGGTTTGCTCTTGCGCGGTCAATTCTCAAGTTTATCCCTTTAAGATATCTTAAGTAGTGTCGCAGCCGTTCGAGGGAAGCTAGTTTAAGGAAGCCGGGGAAAACGAGCCACGCTAGTTGAGTTTCGATAGAATCAACTATATCAGTTGGCAAAAGGCCATCTTCAAGGCGAGAAGAAATTTTTGCTGTTTCTCCTATTGCCTCCGCAAAGAGATACGCCATGTTTTCCTTTGCCGCGTTAATCTCAGAGCGTGTCTTAGATATTCTTTCTTCAAAATCTTCTTTGGTACGAATTGTGCTTAAGGAGTCTACCGCTGTTGAGCGTACTGCTGCCCAGAGGAGATCTTCAGCAATTCGCTCAGGCTCGTATGATATTGCCTTTAAGTATAGTTGAGCGTCAAATGAAAGCCTCTTTGTTTGGAAGGTTCCTTTTTGGTTTTTCCCAAGCCTTAGGCAAATAAGGCGTGTAAGCCCTAACGAGTGTGAAAGAGCAGCTTTTTCAGGCGTATTGAAAATGCGCACCGTTACGCCGTCTTTTTCGTCAGAAAGGGCAGGATAGTGCGTGAGCGTCCAAGAGGCAGCTTTTGATTCAAGTTTTTCGGGAATGTCGCCAAATGACCAATCGGCCGATTTCTCGCTCGTAACAACTTCTGCGCCATTCGTATTTTTGCTACCTTTTATTGAAGATAGTGCTACTTGAAGGTCGCGCGTTTGGATAAGTATTTTCCCATTATCATCTTTGATGCGGTAGCGCATCTGTAAATGGGGCGGATATTTGATGTCGGACCAAGTGTTTTTGGGAATAAAAATGCCGCGTTTTGTTTTAAGAACTTCGCTAACGGCATCGTGAAGCTTTTTCTCATTAGGCTTAAGATACGGAAGAATTATTTCTACGCATTCGGGAATCGGGCTTACGACGCGGCGAAGCGAATTAGGTAATGAGTTTAGAAGAAATGTTATTTTTTCTGGGAGCGCTCCCGGCACAAGCCAATCTGCGTTCCACAAGTTTAATACATGCGCGTCCTTTAACCTTATTGTGCATGTTATACCGTCTGTTTCGGGATTGTCTGGCGTGTGCCTGTACGAAAGCCTTATTTGAGAAGAGCCTATACGAATAAAGTCAGGGAAGTCGGAAGAAGAAATATCGGCCTTTTCGATAAATTTACGTCTATCAAGTTTAAATGCCTGACGTTCTATCGGCGTAGCTAATTTAAGCCATTTTGTAAGGCTTGGCAAAGACGTCACATGGGCGGGAATCGACGAGTCAAAATGCTTAAATATTCCTTGAGCGTCAAATAAATCAGGCCTTCTTAGCCGCTCTGCGCGATTTGATATTTCAGCAATTATCGAAAGATTTTCCCTGATAAATGGAGGGGGATTTGTAATTTCTCCCCTAACAAGGCCATGCTCAATCATGAGCGCTCGGGCAGTTTTTGGGTCGATTGAACTTAAATTCCGCCGCCTTGCAGGAACTATTACTAGCCCAAATAACGTCACTTGTTCTGTGACGCGTGCAAAGCCCGTTTGCTGGTCCCATTCAGGTGTGCGATATGAGCGCTTGATAAGATGTTTTGCTAATGGTTCAATCCATCTTACGTCAATTTCCGCAACATTGCGGGCAAAGAGCCTTGAAGTGTCGACTAATTCGCTGGCAAGAACCCATTCTGGTTTTCCCGTTTTCCCGCTATTTGTTTTTCCAGCGCGGCGGCGTTTAGCTAAAACGGAAGAAGGGTGCAGGGCGAATTTTAAGGCGTGGGCGGCGCGGTATTCGTTTGTTTCGGGGTCGAGATGCCCAATTCGCGTAAGAAGCCCCGAAAGAAGCGCCCTATGCAGTGAATCCGATCCGCCATTATCGTTTTGAATGTCGAGGCCTAGACGCTTACTTAAGGTCGTTAGCTGATGGACAGTATCGCGCCATTCACGCATTTTTGAGTATGCGAGAAATGTCTTTTGCGCGAGCTTTCGTAATTGATTTTGTGAAAGCGCATTTGATTGCTCTTCCCACCAATTCCAAAGTTTGAGTGTTCCTAAAAAGTCGGAACCGTCAACATTAAATTGGGCGTGCGCTTGATCGGCTCTTTCTTTTTCATCTTGAGGCCTGCGCCTAGGGTCGTCGCAGCTTAATGAGGCTACTACAGGAAGCGCAGAAGGAAGGGCAGCTAACTCAGATGCAGTTAGCATTATTTTAGCTAACCGCGGTTGAATTGGTATGCGCGCAAGCTTTTTACCTGTGTCGGTAAGGCTGATAATGCGCTCTACCGTGCCGTTTTCATTTTTTTCAACATGGCGTATTGCCCCTAACTCAAGAAGTTCTTTTAAGCCTTCACGAATCATTGACGGTTTAGGAGGGTCGAGAAATGGAAATTTTTCAATATCCCCTAAACGAAGGTCAAGCATCGTAAGAATAACGCCTGCTAAAGAAGAACGAAGAACTTCTGGCAGAGTGTATTTCTCGCGGGAATTAAATTCAGCTTCGGAGTAGAGCCTAATGCATATTCCGGGCCCCACACGCCCGCATCTGCCGGTTCGTTGTTTTGCTGACGCTTGGGAGATCGGCTCAATTTGCAGGCGTTGAACTTGTGTGCGGTGGACGTAGCGTGAAATTCGTGCAAGCCCAGAATCTATTACGGCGCGTATACCAGGTATCGTAAGGGAAGTTTCGGCAACGTTTGTTGAAAGTACAATTCGGCGCTTTTCTGACGTGCGGAAAGCTCTACGCTGCTCCGGGTATGGGAGCGAGGCCATCAAGGCGATTACATCATCGTATTGATGAAATGGACTCTTTTTAAGGTGGTCGGCAGCTTCTCTTATGTCGCGCTCGCCCGGCAAAAATACGAGTATATCGCCGTCTGGTGGGAGCGTGCGAATAGCTGACGATATATCGCGCGGAAGATTTGTCTCTTCGCCTTCTGGCGGCTCTTTATATCGGATGTCAATTGGAAATAGCCGCCCTGGAACTATGACGGAGGGAGCGGAAAAGAAATTTGAAAATTTTTCCGTATCAAGCGTTGCCGATGAAACTATTAACTTAAGGTCGGATCGATGTTTAAGTATGCGTTTAAGGATACCTAAAAGAAAGTCAATATTGAGCGAGCGCTCGTGGGCTTCGTCGATAATGATTGTGTCGTACGCTTTGAGAAGGGGGTCGTGTTTTGTTTCGGCGAGAAGTACGCCGTCGGTCATAAACTTTACGCGAGTATTTTCGCTTACCGATCGGGCAAATCTGTGCTGATAGCCAATTGTTTCGCCAACGGGAGTTTTCAGCTCTTGAGCTACGCGTTCTGCTACGCTTACGGCTGCAAGTCGACGTGGCTGAGTACAGGCGATAAGTCGGCCGTTTTTGCCGCGGCCAAGCTCCATTGCTATTTTAGGAAGCTGGGTTGTTTTCCCAGATCCTGTGTCGCCGCACACTATTATCGTCTGGTTTTTTTCCAAAAGCGCAAGAATCTCATTCCGATGTGCCGATATCGGAAGTTCTGGAGGGTATTCGAAATGTTCCGCTTCGTTGATTTCGCTAATCCCTTTGGGTGTTGGTGATTCCTGCATTTTGCAATAGTATAGCAAAACCCCTCTAAGTTCCCCGATGCCCCCCTTATTTTGGTATAATATTAGGCAAAATGTTGAGAGGATATCAAAATGATAAATGAATCGAACGTTGGCAAACGCATACGGACATACCGCGAGCGTCTCGATATGAGCATCTACGACTTGTCGCAAAAGACAGGTGTCGATGAAAAGATTATTAATTCCATCGAGAAGGGTCAGGTTCTTCCTGCGCTAGGCGTACTTACCAAAATTTCGCGCGCATTGGGCCAACGCCTTGGTACGTTCATGGATGATCAGTTCAAGGCCGATCCCATCATCACCCGCGCAGCCGATCTTGAAGCAAAGAAGGTTTCCCAAGAAGGCATCAATACGTTAGGGTATTCTTCTCATTCTCTTGCGCTCGGCAAGCCCGATCGCCATATGGATCCGTTTAGAATCGAGTTCGCGCCCGACGGTGTCGATGAGGTTTCTTCGCACGAAGGCGAAGAGCTCATAATCTGCATGGCGGGCGAAGTTGAGCTTACGTACGGTCCAGATAAGACTGTTCTTTCGGCCGGAGATACTGCGTACTATAACGCAGTTGTAAAGCACGGTCTTCGCGCTGTCGGCGGGAAGCCTGCTTCAATCTACGGCATTGTGTTTATGCCATTCTAACTTAAGGAGCATAATAATATGGGTTGGTTTACGGCTAGCAAGACGAAACCGGAGATTCCTCCGGCGAAGGCTCTGTGGGCGGTTTGCCCGAAGTGCAAGAGCCATTTCGATAAAGGCGTGTGGAAAAAGGCTCAGCGCATTTGCCCTAAGTGCGGCTATCATGGCCGTCTTTCGGCTCGCGAGCGCATAGCACAGGTTGCCGATGAGGGTACTTTCACCGAACTTTTCCGTGAGGTTACGTATTCTGATCATCTCGAATTTCGCGATGCTACCGGCTCATACCGCGAGAAGGTTGAGGCGACTATTGCCAAGACCGGCGAGACAGAGTCTGTAGTGATGGGTACGTGCAAGATTGGCGGCAAGCCTGCAATGCTCGGTGTTATGGACTTTTCATTTATGGGAGGTTCCCTTGGCAGCGGTACGGGCGAGCGTATCGCGAGAGCTTGCGAGAAGGCAATCGAAGAAGATTTGCCGCTCGTCATTTTCAGCGCTTCCGGCGGTGCACGTATGCATGAAGGCATCGTTTCGCTTATGCAGATGGCCAAGACTTCCGCGGCGATTGCAAGGCTTAAGGCGGCGGGGCTTGCGTACATTTCAGTTCTGACTGATCCTACTACGGGCGGCGTTAGCGCGAGCTACGCGATGCTTGGCGACATTAACGTTACAGAGCCTAAGTCGCTTATCGGCTTTGCCGGGCGCCGCGTAATTGAAAATACGATCAAGCAGAAGCTTCCTGCCGATTTCCAGTCGGCTGAGTATCTTGAAGCTCACGGCTTTATCGACAAGATTGTTCACCGCTCCGAGATGAAGCCGTTTCTTGCTAAGATGCTCGGGTATATGGCCAAGCCGGGCGCGAAATCGGCTTGCAAGTAAAAACGCCAACACGGTATTTGGGGGTTTAAATGGCAAAGAATGCAATGGATTGCGTGAAGTTGGCAAGGGATCCTAAGCGTCCCCACTTTAGAGATTTTATTTCTCTTCTGTGTAGCGACTTTACTGAACTTCACGGCGACCGTCTTGTAAAGGACGACCGTGGTCTTATCGGTGGTTTTGCGACAATCGATGGCGCAGGCAAGGTTCTCGTTCTCGGGCACAACAAGGGTGCGACGGTTGATGAGAATATGGCTTCGAATTTCGGCATGGCTAACCCCGACGGGTATCGCAAGGCGATGCGTCTTGCGTCACTCGCCGAGAAGTTTTCTCTGCCGGTAGTTACATTCGTCGATACTCCAGGAGCATATCCCGGCAGGGAGGCTGAAGAACGCGGCCAGGCCGAGGCGATTGCAAAGTCGCTTGAGTTTTTCTCCGCTCTCAAAACGCCCGTTCTCGTTGTGATTACCGGCGAAGGCGGTTCTGGCGGCGCGCTTGCCATCGCAGTCGGCGACCGCGTTCTTATGCTGGAAAATGCCGTTTATTCTGTCATTTCGCCAGAAGGCTGCGCAGGTATTTTGTGGCGCGACGGCACGAAGGCCCCAGAAGCCGCCGAGGCGCTCAAAATTACCGCGAAAGATCTTAAGCGCCTTGGTGCAATCGACGAGGTTATCAAAGAGCCTGCAGGCGGTGCGCAAAAGAATCATAAGCTTGCAGCTAGCAATATTAAAAAGGCCATTGTCGCCCAGCTTAAGGAGCTTTGCGCAATGCCTGTCGATCAATTGGTCGAGGCGCGCTATGCTAAGCTCAGGGCTATGGGCAATTTCTTTTCGTGAAAGGGTAGAGTAAGATGAAAATGCAGAGGCGTGAGTTTTTGCGCGGCGCGGCATCGGCGGGTTTGTTTTCGATTGTGCCGGCTAGCGTTTTAAATGCCGCGACAGCTCCTTCAAATCAGATTACGCGCGCGCTTATCGGTTTTGGCGCAATCGCCAGAAGTGCCAATCACCTTAAGTACAAAGGTTCTAGGCTTATCGGTCTTTGCGATCCGTTTAAGAGCCGCGTTGAGTTTGGCCTTTCCGAGTGCGAAAAGTTCGGCTGGGGCAAGGTTAAGGCTTATAGCGATTTCATCGCTCTTTTGAACGATCCCAGCGTCGACGTTGTTCATATTTGTACGCCTCCTCATTGGCATGGCTGCATGAATGTGATGGCGGCCAAGGCTGGTAAGGACATCTGGGCAGAAAAGCCTATGACTCGCACGCTTGGTGAAGGCCGCCGCGTGATGGAGGTCGTAAAAGAAAAAGGCCGTATGTTCCGCCTTAACACCTGGTTCCGTTTCGAGAGCAAATATTACAGTTTCGGAACTGACGTTAAAGACCTTAAGAAGATCGTCGACTCGGGGATTCTCGGCAGTGGCCCAAGGCGCGTTGTCGTCGGCAAGGGGCAGGGGCTTACGTGGCACTTGCGCTGGTCGGGCAAGTCGACGCTTCCAGTTGATACCATGCCTGAGAATTTTGACTGGGAGATGTGGCTAGGCCCTGCGCCGTGGCGCCCATTCAGCCAGCACCGCGTCAGTGTCGATTTCCGCGATTATTGGGATTACGACAATGGCGATCTCGGCGATATGGCGCAGCACTATGTCGACCCCGTTCAGTATCTCCTTGGCAAGGATGAGACAAGCCCCATCCGCGTCGACTATGAAGGGCCGCGTCAGCACCCTGAGGCAGTCGGTCGCTTTGATCGCATAACGCTTAAGTATGCCGATGGCGATACGGTTGTCCTTGACGGCAATTCGACACTCACCGATGAGCCTTATTTAACAGGTTCAAGCGGAGTGAAAGTCTACGGTAATCCGTTCCGCATTGTCGATGCTTCCGGTAAGGAGCTTGATAAGGCGAAATTCCTCGCAGAATTGCCCGAACCGCCCGCACAAGTTACCGATTTTATGCAGAGCGTCAGAGAGCGTAAGACATTTGCGCTCAATGAATCTAACGGTTTCCGCTCTTGCGCGATGATGCAGCTTGGGGCTGCTGCAATGCGCCTTGGGCGCGGGTTTGATTTTGATCCTGTTGAGCTTAAGGCTGTCAATGATCCTGCTGCCAATAAGTTCCTCTATCAGGGTATGCGCGAGCCGTGGAAAAAGGAGATGTACTCATGATTTTTCAAGTTAAAACCAAAGTGCTAGCTTTCGCGGCCGTTGCAATTTTTGCTACTGCCGCTATGGCTGATGGCGTTAAGCTCACCAGCAAGTGGGCAACAAGCGATTATACGTATTACGACGATCCCGATCATCCTACGATGATCCAGTGCTACAAAGACCCTAAACTCGGGCCGCAGATAGCTGAAGCGACGTCTGACGATGTCGGTGCCAAGATAGCCAGCTGCCCCAAGGCAATGCGCGCTTTGTGCACAAAGGTTCTTCCCGCTTATTCGACCGATCCTGTTGCAGCGTGTCAGATTGCCGCGCTTACAGTTTGGGTTATGGAGAATCAGGGTGACAAGTGGTATGTATTCTGGCGCAGCTCTCGCGAGAAAGAACGTTCAATGTGGGTTGAAACTCTTCTTTCGTTCGCAAGTGCCGCTAATGATGAATATGTCATAAACTACTTCCTTGATCAAGTTCGTTGGTGCGGTAAGGCTGCCGATGCGGATAAGGTTCGCGCAATTGGTACGGCTAAAGCGTCGCTAGTTCATGTTCGCGAAGTGGCGGATATGGTTGCTGATGAGCTTTCATGCCAGTGATTAAACTTTTTGCAGAAATGGATGGTGTAAAAATGTCGGAAATAACCGAGCAGAAAAGGCGGCATAGTGCGGCACATTTAACCGCACGTGCGATAATGAATGTTTTTGATGACGTACAGATTGACATCGGTCCAGATACGGACGAAGGTTTTTATTACGATGTCGATCTTCCTCATCGCATATCAACTGAAGATTTTCCGAAGATCGAAGCTGAAATCGCAAGGCTCATTGCTCTTGATGAACCTTTTGTCCGTAAGGTTGTTACACGCGAAGAGTGTGAAAAGCTTCTTGCCGGGCAGATGTACAAGCTTGATCGTCTCTCCGACATTCCTGCAGGTGAGGATATCACGACATACACCGTTGGCGACTACGTTGAAATGTGCCGCGGCCC
>JAGBXE010000001.1 GCA_017629455.1 Kiritimatiellia bacterium | reverse complement strand
TTGGTCTTGTGGACAGGCTCGTGCGGGAGATTCCCATCTACGAGCTGACAAATAAACCCGAACTCGATGCGGCGCGATTGAGCTATGAAACTATGCATCGTGGCGCAGAGGAGGCAAATTTATGAAAACCAAAACTTGTTTGAAGAATCGTTAATAGTATGTTTTTAGAGCGCCATTCAACGATGCGCGTATTGAATAGCTCCTGATACGTCATTTTCGTATCGTGCAGGAGCGAAATAGCAGTGTTGTCGGTAAATTCTGCCGCAGGTGGCCTTTTATCCATCGTAAATGTTGCTACCGCCTCATACGTGGGCGGGAGAAACCGGCATATAGTGTATGCCAGGCTCACCGAAAAAACGATGGAAAGGAAGGGTACGTACCACCGTTGGAGGATAGCACGACAGATTCGCTGCGACGACATTCTGCCGATGCAGTCGAAAATCGAACCTGAAGAGGAAATATTGTCGTTGTCGGCCATTTAGCCGTTTAGAATATCTTAATGTACGTTTCGCTGCGCAGTCTTTCAATCCACTGATCGTATGCCGCTTTCGTAGATTCCTCTTTTACATCGGCTTCGATATCATCGTAAGCCTCTTCAAAAGATCTCTTTTCGCCCGCGGTTTCATCATCCTTGCGTACTAGGAACCTCCAGCCTTCGATTTCGATCCATCTGCCTATTGTTCCTTTAGGCATTTGAGCGATTTCGCGGCAAAGATCAGGGGCGAATGTATCTTCAGGATTTATATTTTCGTATTTTGTAGCACCAAGCGCCATAAAGTCGGTGTCTTTTAGCTGGAGAGAAATTTCAGTGCTGCGTGAAGCTTCTTCTGGCTTAAGAGCTATGACGCTAACAGTCACCGCGTGCTTGGAGGCGTATTTTTCGGGATTGGAGTTATAAGCTTTGAGCATCTCGGCGGGAGTAGCCTTAGCGTTTTTCCCGACTACATTCCAACGCATTGCCGCAACGATCATATCCTCTTTGATGCGCGCTTTCCATTCAGGATACGAAATCCTCTGACGGCCGAGAGTTTCAATAAGCTTGTTGCGATCGCCATTGAAGGCGCGGTCGATAATTTCTCTAAGCCTATTTTCGACTACCCACCCTTGGAGTGTTAACTTGGTTTCTCTTGCCGCCTTAAGTATCAACTTACGGTTAATGATTTCGTTGCGTATTTCGTTGAACTTTGAAGGGTCAAGCGCACCGATGCGGCGCATTTCCTCAATAACGTCGGACCTTAAGATAGTTTCCTGCCCGACAGTTGCTACAATGCCATCAACTTCTACAGCAAAGCTTGATGAAGCAATTAATGCCGTAGCAAGGAATACTGATTTTACGATTGTTTTCGCTATCATTTATATTCTCCTTTAATATCGGAACTTTGGTGCGGTTTATTTTTACGGCCTTGTTGGGCGGACGCATCGTTTGAAATGAAAGTTTTGGCGCTTTCTGTCGCTTCGTCGGCTGTGTCGGGCGTTGCCTGAACGCCAGCGAATTTTACCATATCGGCCTTTTGTAAGAATTCAATTAAGTCATTAAGAGCTTCTTGGTTGAAAGTCGACGCACGCTTAGCCTGTTCGAAAAACTCTTCTGTCGTTAGATGCGGAGCTCTTACGCCGTGCTGGCGCTGAACATAGCGGCGCACTACATGGGTTAGCTCAATATAAAAATCCTTATACTTGCCGCGCCCTGGCAACCCTTTGCCCAAGAGCCGTTTAAGCTCAGCCATTGCGCGTTCTACTGGG
>JAGBXE010000080.1 GCA_017629455.1 Kiritimatiellia bacterium | reverse complement strand
GGTATGAGGTCACATCTCCCATCTCTCATCTCTAAAAAGAAAGGATATTTTATGAATAAATTATTAATCACATTTCCGCTGGTGGCGGTGGCAACGATTGCTTTTGCCGACTTTAAGGTCGATCGTTCGGCAATGGCCGACGATTATTGGAAGATTTGGAATGATGAGGTGCAAGCGAAAATCGATGCCGACATCGAGAAATACCGCAAGGCTGATGCGACCGTGGAGATTTCAGCCCCCGATGGCGCGGAAGTTGCAATCGAGCAGAAGACTCATGCCTTTTTCTTTGGCGCACACATTTTCAACTTCAACCAGTTAGGCAAGAAGGAATGGAACGACCGCTACAAAGAGCTTTACGGTACACTCTTTAACTCCGCGACAGTTGCCTTTTATTGGCGCACATTAGAGCCTTATGCTCATGCGCCGCGCTTCGAAGAGCGCTATGAAGATACCGAGAACTTCTGGAACTCTTGCCCGCAGCCCAAGGATCAGGCGCATTGGCGTCGCCCAGCTCCTGACCCAGTGATTGCTTTCTTGCGCCATCGCGGCGTGCGCATCCACGGCCATCCGCTTGTGTGGGGCGATAGCCATTGGCATATGCCGACTTGGCTTTGGGATGATTTTTGTCCCGAATCTGAGAAGGTAGCGCTCCAACGCGCAGCTGGCGTAAAGATTCCTCGCCCCGATTTCCGTAATCCGATTTGTGCGTGCGACCGCGCTTACACCGCAGTATGGTATGCCGCGTGGAAGAAGGTTTACGCGAAGCTGAGCGATGAAGAAATAGCTAAGTTAATCCCGACATTTCTTGCCGCTACCGAGCGTTATTATGAGGAGCGCATCCGCAAGATTGGCGAGCGTTATGGTAGCCGCGTCGATTCGTGGGATGTTGTAAACGAAAGCGCAACCGATTATGACCGCTTTGGTCGCAAGGCTGTGCGCGGCAAGCCATTTGATCGTAGCCTCTACGGGCCGATGCCGGCGGATTATGCGTACAAGGCGTTTATGTGGTCGCAGAAATATCTCCCCGCTAAGGCTTGGCTAAACATTAATGACTATAATATGGGGCCATTTTTTGCGCAGGCGAAGGATCTTATTGATAATGGTGCTCGAATCGATGTTGTAGGCTCGCAGATGCATCTATTTGATCCTGCCGAAAGTGTCAATATTTCGCTTGGAAAAGGACCTTCACATTTGCGTCCCGAAGGGGTTGCAGCGCGTTTCCGCACGCTTTCGCAAGCAAATCGCCCGATTCACCTGTCGGAAATAACGATTACCGCGCCTGACAATTCAACTCGCGGACAGATGGTGCAGGCTATCATCTTGCGCAACCTTTATCGCGCTTGGTTTTCTGTTGAAAAGATGAACGGAATTTCTTGGTGGAATGTTGTGGACGATTGCGGTGCTCCTGGTGAGCCGTCCATTAGCGGCATCTTTACGCGTGATATGCGCCCCAAGACGGCATATTATGCAATGGATGATCTTATCAATCGCGAATGGAAGACGAAGACCTCCGCAAAGGCGAATGGCGGCAAAGTCGCATTTCGTGGCTTCCGCGGCCGCTATCACCTCACATGGAAAAATGCCGATGGTTCCGCGGGCTATAAATCGGTTGATGTAGAGTGAGTGGTTAGCAGTTAGCAGTTAGTGGTTAGCAGTTAGAGGTTAGTAGTTAGAGGTAGAAACTATATGTTGAGAGAAAAATTTGATTTAAGCGGAAAAATCGCGCTCGTGACTGGTTCTACAAGAGGAATCGGTAAGGCGATTGGTGACGCGTTCGAAGAATACGGCGCAAAAGTAATTCGCCACAATACGAAGGTGTGCGATTTGTCAGATCCTGCGGCGATTGACGCCTGGTTTGACCAACTTGAAGCAGAAGGGATGATGCCCGACATCCTCGTTGCGAACGCTTCTATTCAGGCAAAAATTCCGTGGACGGAGTTTCCGCTTGATGAAGCTCAGAAGGAAATGCAAGTTAACTTCTTTGCAACCTTACGGATGTTCCAGCGAGTTTTCCCTAAGATGAAAGTACAAAGGTGGGGTCGCCTAATCGTAGTTGGCTCAGTAAATGAGCGTCGCCCGCACCCTGAAATGTGCGTGTATGCCGCGACCAAGTCCGCGCAGGAAAACCTTGTGCGCGGTATTGCGCGGCAAGTCGCCGCCGAAGGAATTACCGTCAACAATCTTTGCCCCGGTGTTTTTTGCACCGATCGCAATAAAGATTGTCTTGCCGATCCCGTCTATGGACCAAAGGTAACTGCGGCAATTCCCATGCATGAATATGCAATGCCAGAAGATGCAGCCGGTACCGCGCTTCTCCTTGCTTCCGATGCTGGGCGTTACATCACAGGCTCAACAATCGTAGTTGATGGTGGCATATCCTTGCCGGGGTGAGATGAGATATGAGATATGAGAGATGAGATATTAGTAAAGAGAAAAGAGAAAGGTGAAGATATGACTCAATCGAGATATAAATGGTTGGCGCTTGCGATTCTGTGGGTTGCGTTCTTTTTGCAACAAGGAACGCGGCAGATTTTTGGCGCTACTCTTTCCTCTATTCAGGCTACACTTCAAACAAGCGCGGCGGCCATTGGCGCTGTTGCGACCGTCTTTACCTTTGCATATGGCCTTTCAGTTCCTTTCGCTGGCGCCGCGGCCGATCTTTTCAGTCGTAAGTGGATGGTCGTAGGCGGAGTCTTCATATTTTGCTTAGGGATTTTCGCTTCAGGCTTTGTGGCCTCCTTGGGGCTTTTAATTGTCGTATATGGGCTTTTAAATGGTATTGGGCAATCTTTCTATTATCCATCAGCAACTTCAATTATAGGCTCATTGCATAAGGAAACTCGAGCAACAGCGTTCTCAATTCTGCAAATGGGGCTTTATGCCGGCATAATCGGCGTTAGCGCGGCATCGGGCTATTTTGCCGAAATGGGTGATAATGGTTGGCGCACTCCGTTTATGGTGTTTGGCGGAGCAGGAGTTTTGTGGGCGCTATTAATGGCGTTTTTACTTAAAGAATCTGCCGCGGAGAATGTTGATGCGGCAAAAGGGGAGGCCAAGGCGTCATTTCGCGAAGCATTCAAGGTTTTCGCCGGCAATCCTTCCGCGCTACTCTTGGCAGGGGGCTTAGGTATGATGATTTATGTGGATGTCGGGTTTAAAACGTGGATGCCAAGCCATCTAACTGCCGCATTTGAAGTCTCCAAATCATCCGCAGCAATTAATGCAGTATTGTGGCATTATATTGGCGCATTTATCGGCGTAACTTTAGGCGGAAGATTTTCCGATAAACTCTCAAAGTCGCGCCCATCTATTAGAATGGAAACTAATATAATTGGACTTGCGCTTGCAGTTCCATTTATAATTTGGATGGCCAATGCCTCCTCGCTTTTAATGTGCGCAATTGCGATGGCGCTATTCGGCGTTTTCCGCGGCATTTACGATTCAAATTTGATGGCCTCGCTCTTTGACTTGATTCCTCAGCGCTATCACGCCTCCGGAGCTGGGTTGATGCTTTCATGTGCATTTGTCTTTGGCTCAACATCTCCCGTCGTCTTAGGTCTAATAAAAGACCAATTCTCCTCCACAATCGCGCTCTCATCGCTCGCAGCGTTCTATCTCTTTGGAGCCATCCTGATTTTCATAGCAAAAGTAAGAACCTTTCATTCCAACTTGAAACTCACCACCTAATCCTCATCACCCATCTCTCATCACCCATCTCTCATCTCTAAAAAAAAGGAACTTTAAAATGCCAAGCTTAGCAGATATGCGTACCAAGGCCAAAGAAGCAGGCCTTATGAAACTCGATCGCTTAATCGAAAAGCGTCAGCACATTCCTACGAACGAATTTCCAATCCCAGTGAAGGAACTTTGCGAGCGCTTTGAAAAGCTCTACACGGGCTGCGTTAATGACGTAATGCGAGAAGCTTGCCTTCTCGACCAGAACCTCCCGCCAGACATTATGCCGCTTCGTGATGAAATGGTCGTCTGCGGCGAAGCGTTCACAGTGAAGAGCGCGCCGAACTGCATGATCGAAGGCGAAATGACCTTCCGCGCCCAGATGCTCGACGATTTCAAGCCCGAAGGCGTCGTTGTGTGGGATACGTCAGCGGACGTTGAGTCATCGCTCTGGGGCGGCGTAATGACGGCTACGGCAATCACCAAGGGAATCCGCGGCGCGGTCATTGCCTGCGGCATTCGCGACACGAAGCAGATACTGGAGCAGAACTTCCCTGTCTTCTACAAGTACCGCGTCTCGAATGGCTCTCTCGGTCGCTGCATGATTACGCACTACCAAACGCCGGTCAAAATCGGCAAGGTAACGGTACGCCCTGGCG
>JAGBXE010000079.1 GCA_017629455.1 Kiritimatiellia bacterium | reverse complement strand
CATATGATGTCAGATATAGTAATACACAACGCGAAGGTCCACAACCTTAAAGGCATTGACGCAAGGATTCCACGAAATTCCCTGACGGTAATCACAGGTCTTTCGGGGAGCGGCAAGTCATCTCTCGCTTTCGACACACTTTACGCCGAAGGCCAGCGTCGATATGTTGAATCTCTCTCAGCATATGCGCGCCAATTTCTCGACAGGATGGAAAAGCCTGATGTCGAAAAAATAGAAGGCCTTTCGCCGGCAATTTCAATTGAACAACGAACAACTAGCGGCAATCCGCGTTCAATCGTTGCAACCGTAACTGAAATACACGACTATCTTCGTATTCTTTACGGCTCAATAGCCATTCCCCATTGCCCTAAATGCTCAAAGCCCGTAACGAGACAATCCGCCGAGCAGATTGTCGATTCTATCTCTGCCGAAAAAAACGCCGACGATTCATCGCCTATCAAGGCCATCATTCTTGCACCCGTTGCAAAAGGGAAAAAGGGCCGCCATGAAGATGTTTTTGCGTCGCTTAAGCGCAACGGATTTGCAAGAGTTCGCGTTGACGGCGAGACTTACTTACTTGAAGAAGTTCCTGCTTTAGACGGCAAGCGCAAACATGATATTGATGTAATTATCGATAGGCTCGTCCTACCTTGCGATCGAACGCGCCTTACCGATTCAGTAGAGTTGGCACTTAAAACTGGCAGCGGCATATTAAGCGTTTCATTCCCAGGTAGCGCACGCCCAGAAAAAGTCTACTCTGAACTTAATGCCTGCATCGACTGCGGAATTTCATTCGACCAACTAAAGCCCAGATCATTTTCATTCAACTCGCCGTTTGGCGCGTGCCCCACCTGCGCTGGGCTTGGACAACTTTACTACTTTGATGAAAATCTAGTTGTGCCAGATCGCTCTCTCCCATTGAGAGAATGTATACACCCTTGGCGCCGCGCAGGACACAATGCAATCATGTACTACAATGCGCTTTTAGAGCAGATCGCAAAGCAGTACAAGGTAAGCCTTGAAACCCCGTACGAAAAACTGCCGTCAAAATTCCGTCACGATTTAATGCACGGTTTTAAGGACGACCTTGTCTTACCTTGGCGCAACGTAGATAGGCCATTCGAAGGCGTGCTCGCTACGCTCCAGAAAAGGCTTGAAGAAGCTGAAGACGAAGAAACACGCGCCAAATATGAAGCGTATCAGAGCTTTAGAATTTGCCCTTCCTGCCAAGGCGGGCGCCTTAATGAATTTTCGCGCGCGGCGAAAGTCGATGGCAAAACAATAACTGAAGTTATGGCAATGCCCGTTGGCGAAGCTCTAAGGTTCTTTGAGTTCCTTGCCGCCAAAGCCGCCGCCCCAGAAAAGGATGCGCTTTCAGGAGGCGCTAGACTAGCTGGGCTATCTGATATTATTTCCGAAATTATCCGCCGCCTAAAATTTCTTATTGATGTAGGCCTTGACTACCTTACACTCGACAGAGCCAGCGCCACACTTTCGGGCGGCGAGATGCAAAGAATACGCCTTGCTACACAAATAGGCTCAGGCCTTACAGGCGTTCTATACGTTCTTGATGAACCTACTATCGGTCTTCATCCCCGCGACAACGAGCGTCTCATCGGCACGCTAAAAGAACTTCGTGACCGCGGCAACACCGTTGTAGTTGTCGAACATGATGAAGAAATGATGAAGGCCGCCGATTGGATAATCGACCTTGGCCCTGGTGCTGGGCGTGAAGGCGGCCGCGTAATGTATCAAGGCGATTATTCAGGGCTTCTTAAAGCAAATACTCTTACCGCCGACTACCTTTCTGGCCGCAAGAGTGCAGCGTCATTGGCAACAGCCAAGTCCGACAAATCGTGGAAGAAATTCCTCACTATTTCTGGTTGCACAGAACACAACCTTAAAAACATAACTGCACGAATTCCTGTAGGTTCCTTTACTGTAGTTTCAGGCGTAAGAGGCTCTGGTAAATCAACTCTCGTTGACGAAACGCTTAAGTGCGCTTTGTTTAAACACTTCTACTCAAGCAAATGTACGCCCGGCAGATACCGCAAAATTACGGGTATTGAACACTTCGACAAGATCATCGAAATTGACCAATCGCCCATCGGCCGCACACCGCGCTCAAACCCTGCAACATACGTCGGGTTCTTTTCGGAGATACGCGAACTATTCGCAATGACGGAAGCTGCAAAGGCACGCGGCTATGCCGCAGGGCGCTTCTCGTTTAATGTCAAAGGCGGACGCTGCGAAGTCTGCGGGGGAGACGGCGTTCAGAAACTAGAGATGAGCTTTTTGCCCGACGTATACGTAGTTTGCGAACAGTGCGGCGGAAAGCGCTTTAATGCCGAAACGCTTGAAGTTACATACGGCGGGAAAAATATCGCCGAAGTTCTTTCGATGACTGTTTCTGAAGCATTTGAGTTTTTCGCAAAGATCCCATCTCTATCGCGCAAGCTCAGTACGCTAGTTGATGTGGGGCTTGGGTACATCCAATTGGGCCAGTCGGCTACGACGCTTTCAGGTGGCGAAGCACAAAGAATAAAACTAGCTACTGAATTATCAAAACGTTCAACCGGCAAAACGCTATATCTACTTGATGAACCTACAACCGGGCTGCACTTTGATGATATCTCAAAACTTCTTGAGCTTCTCCTTAGGCTGCGCGACCAAGGAAACACGATAGTCGTTATCGAGCACAACACCGACGTTATGAAATGCGCCGATTGGATTATCGACCTGGGCCCCGGTGGAGGCGCCAGCGGCGGCGAACTAGTTTGCGAAGGCCCAGTAGAAAAAATACGCGCGTGTAAGCGTTCGGTGACAGGCAAATTCATTTAAGAAAAATGCCGCACCAATAAAAAAGCCCTGCGCTTTGGCGCTGGGCTTTTTTTATTGGACCTACTTTAACGAACCTTTTTCCTTAAGCCAGATAAGCCATATCGAAAGCTCGTAAAGCAAAATCAGCGGCACCGCCATGAATATCTGGCTCATGGGATCGGGCGGCGTTAGAAACATCGACAAGAAGAAAGCTAGCACAATAGCGACGCGGCGCTTCTCACGAAGGCCCTTTGAAGTAATAACGCCAAACCAGCCGAGCACAAAAAGTATGACCGGCAACTGAAAGACTAAACCAAACGCAATTATCGTCTTAAGAACAATTGAGATATAACCGTCAATGCGAATTATCGTTGAAGGTATACCAACCCATTCATTGATCTTCTGAAACGCGACAACAATCATAGGCAGCGTTTTCATATACGCTAGCCCAACGCCCATAAGAAAGAGTGCAGACCCTGCGATGAGAATTGTCATCAATACAAACTTCTCGCGGTTCGTTAGCGCGGGAAAAATAAAGCGCAGCAATGCATATGCAATAAAAGGGAATGCTAGCGCAGTTCCGCCCCAACCACAAATCGAAATGATTGTCCAAACGCCAGTGGTAAGGTCAAGACCTTGAAGAAGATCTTCACTCGCGCCTGCAGGGCTCTTAAGCCAGCCGAGAATCCATGGCGAACAGACACCTGCCACGATTGCACAGATTACCCAGGATACGCCGCCGAAAATAATCATATCGCGCAGCGCCATCAAGTGCTCCATCAGCGGGCGCGGCGGATCGTTACGCTCGTTAGGATTCTTCAGTAGACCGATCGACATCGTTTTCAACTTCGCCTTGTGTTTGCGTGTGCGCTACATCGTCGGCAATCGCCTCGGCTTCAGCCAACATTTCAGCATGCGCATCGGCGGCGGCTTCAGCCTCGTCTGATGCCTCTGGCATAGCATAAGGATCGGCCATTTCAGTAGCTGAAGGCTGCATAGGGCCCTCTTCAAGTTCAGGAACCCTTAGTGCCTCTTCAGCCTCGCGCTTTGCACGCTCAAGCTCACGCTCCATTTCCCAATCCATATCCATGAGCTGACGCTTGAACGTCTCGGCGGCGCGGCGGAATTTAGAATAGTACGAGCCTATCGTCCGCGCCGTAGCCGGCAGACGCTTAGGCCCCATTACGACAAGAAGGACGGCGAGCAGAACAAACCACTCGCCGGCGCCTACACTGTCAAGGATGAACGCGAACGCCATCCCGACCCGTTATTTCTGGAAGATCGCGAATTCGCCGCGGCGGTTCTGCGACCAGGCGCTTTCGTCCTGACCGACAACTGCCGGCTTCTCTTCGCCGTAGCTGCGAGTCTGGATGCGATCGGCAGCAATGCCGCTCTGCACCAGATAGTTGCGCACGATGATTGCGCGGTTTTCGCCGAGCGCCATGTTGTACTCGTTCGAACCACGCTCGTCGCAGTTGCCCTCGATGACCACAACGCGATCAGCGTTGGAAGAAAGGTGCTGAGCTACAGCATCGATCTTACCAAGCTCGCCCTGAGGAACGACTGTTGAGTCAAAACCGAAATACACAGGCTCAAAATTGACATCGGTGCAACGAGTATAGAGATCCTCAAACTTGCCTTCCGAAGCGCTGCCAATAGTACCCTGCTGCATCGACGAAGCATCGTCGAGCGTAGAGATATCTTGAGCAGAGCCAGCGCTAGCATCGCCAGAGCCCTTGCCTGCCTTATCGTAGCGGCAACCTGCCATGCAGAACGCCGCAGCCAAAACTACTGCTATCGTCGCAAACTTCATCTTCATTCTCCTTTGAGGTGAAAAAACCACTCGTATTATACCAAAAGAAATCCACTCGCGGCAAGGGTTTCAATGCGATTTTTCTGATTGTGATATAATTACGGCGAACTATCTCAAGGAGTATGTATGAAAATTGCTATTTTAGGCGCCGCGGGGCGCATGGGACGCAAAATATTTGAACTTTCCAAAGATACCGATTTAGAGGTCGTCTCAAAAGTCGACATAGCCGAAGGCTTTGATCGCGAGTGGTCGGACGATGTCGAAGGCGTTATCGATTTTTCCTTTCACACAGCCGTTGCTCCCGCGATTGAAAAAGCCGCCAAAGCGGGCCTACCATACGTTATCGGAACTACAGGCCTTACCGCTGAAGAACAAGCGCGCGTTGATGCCGCGGCAAAGGTAATTCCCGTTGTCCAAAGCGGAAACTATTCTCTTGGCGTCAATCTCATCCTCGAACTCGTACGTAAAGCGGCAACCATCCTAGGCCCTGAGTACGATATTGAAGTTACTGAAATGCACCACCGCCACAAAAAGGACGCTCCCTCAGGAACAGCGCTGATGCTCGCAAAAGCCGCTGCCGCCGGGCGCAATAAATCAGACGATTTCATATACGGCCGCCAAGGAGAAACTGGCGAGCGCCCATTGGGCGAAATAGCTATACACGCTCTTCGTGGCGGTTCGGTAGTTGGCGATCACACTGTTATGTTTGCAGGCGACCTTGAGCGCGTTGAAATTACACACAAGGCTCAAGACCGTGCCGCATTTGCGGCCGGCGCATTAAAGGCGCTTTCATGGGCGAAGGGTCGCCCTGCCGGCATCTACACGATGCGCAACGTGCTCGGGTTTGATTAAGCTTACTCTTCTCTAGGCGCTAGGGGCATCGCCCCTGCGCCAGATGCAAATGCGCGTGCAACCATACTTGCGGTCGCGCAAAAGGTCCCAACCTGGCGTTTCTTCTGCGTGTTGGGCGGCTGTCATTTCAGCAATAAAAAGCCCACCTTGGCGCACAACGCCGCGCTCTGCAAGCGTTGCCATAAAATGAGCATAACCGCGCTCCTCGCCAAGCGCGTAAGGTGGGTCTGCAAAAACGATTGTAAAACCGGCACCCGAATAAGAAGCTATCCACGCATAAACATCAGCGCGCACAAAAGATGCTTTTGCTGTCGGCGAAATGGAAGACAAATTTGCTCGCGCTGATGATACGTGCCTTGAATCAACATCGACAAAAGTAACGTGCTCAGCGCCACGCGAGAGTGCCTCAATGCCGACTGCTCCACTGCCCGAAAAAAGGTCGAGAAATATAGCGCCTTTAATTTCGGGCGAAAGTATATTGAAAAGCGATTCCCTTACTCTATCTTGAGTTGGCCTTAATGCGCCAGAAGTTGGCGTTTTGACCGTACGCCCACGGAATTCTCCGCCAGTAATTCTCATGGTCAGAACTCCGCAACGAGAACACTGGCCTTGGCAGGCATAAGCATTTCAAGCTCTGCCCTATCAGTAAGTTTAAACTCAACTCCAAGCGAACGCCAGAATGTACGCGGCTGTTGCGGCATCACATACGCGCCGTCTTTACCTTTCACTTCGCCTTGAATATCGTAGCGCTTGAAAAATTTTCCATTAAGCGAAAGATCAGCCGTGCGTGAGCGGCGGTGTATAACTAGCGTAAACCTTGGATGATCCATCACGCGCATCTTGCGCCCGAGCACGACTTTATCGACGTTGCCGCCGTTAAGTTTCGCAAACGACGCTAATGTCGAGCCATTTTCAAGTGCAATGCGAGAGGCGCTGTCGCCACGCTTTACAACGACCTCCTTTACCCACTGGGCGCACTTTAATTCAAAGAGGCGGCGCATATTCAAAGTGCCAAGCCTGCGCGCAAGAGGATCGTCTAAATCGGCAGCGGGCGAACCAGGAAGCGAGCGAATCTGCTCAATCGTGGTAACCGCCATCTCAACATCGCAACGCTTCTCCGCCTCTGCTAGACGCATAAGCAAATTGCGCACTTTCTGGGGACGTTTTTCGGAAGCCTTATCGACTATAGGCGCTACCGGCTTAAAAACTTGCTTTTGTTCTTCGGCGACAACTGGCTTTTTGGCAGGCGGCTCTTCAGACTGCTTTTTCGCCTCTTGCTCAATCTTAAGCACTTCTGGCTCGGACGCGCGTTCGCGCATCCGGCCAACAATAGTCCACACCAAAGAGCCAGCGGCTAATAACGCAATTGCAAGGAAAAGCCACCCGAGACCGGACGGCTCACGCTCGATCTTGCGCGGATCGTACTCGATCCCGAACTTGCCGCGCGCTAGCGCCACTTAGGCCTTACTTAGCCGCCTCGCCCTCGTTGACAACGCCAGTAACGCATGCGCGTGCAATCTCGACGGTCGTGCCAGGGCAAATTTCAACTTTGAATGTCTTCTCGGTGGCTTCCTGAATCGTGCCCATAAGCCCACCTGCAAAAATAATCTTAGCCCCGGCGCGCAGCTCTTCAATCATTTTCCTGCGCTCTTTTTCCTTGCGCTGCTGCGGACGAATCATCATGAAATAGAATATGCCGAGAATAAGAAGCATCGGCACCATCATTCCCATTCCGCCACCTGCGGGCTGGGCGTTAGCAGCAGGAGCTGCGGCAGCATCGCACAACATCAGACAATTATTCATTGTATCCCCCTTATAGTTTTAAAACTGTACGCCGATATGCAATCGGCAAAACTCAATTATTATACCAAAATTCGCTACCCATCCCCCCGTGGCTCATACCCAGTTGCTCAAATCGATAATGTTTGATATACTATGAGACCTGACGCCGGGGTGGCACAGTGGTTGACTGCGCCTGATTTGTAATCAGGATCCGCAAGGACGCGTCGGTTCGAATCCGACCCTCGGCTCCATAATTAAAGCGCTCAAAGTTTAGGGGCGCTCTTTTTTTATACTAATTCCTGCAATATCGTATCGCACACTTCCATTCCGCGAGGCGTTAAAACCCACGAACTGTTACGATATTCAAGTAAACCGTCCGCGGCAAAACTCTCAAGCGTCTTAAGCCATTGAGGATGCGAGCTTGCATCAAGGCCTTCGCGCGTGCGCAAACGAAAGAGCCTACGCTCTTTATCGTCGAATTCTTTTTCGACTACTTCTTCAAACGCGGCCACCGCAGATTTGCGCTTAAATGTACCCCACCAGTTCCTAGTGCGCCGAAGGCCGAGCCTTCCGCAAGCGCCTTCGCCAAGGCCGATATAATCTTCGCCGCGCCACACGGCCAGATTATGTTTACATTCATAACCAGGCACTGCATAATTAGATATCTCGTAACGCTGCAAACCTATGCCAGAAAGAAACTCCGCCATCAGCGCAATTCTATCCATGACAAACGCATCTTCAGGAACGCCGCTTAGATTTCTTTCGTTTTGCAACGCATACACAGAGCAATGCTTTAGCCCCCACGAAGCAAGCTGCCCGTAAAGCTCGGCGATAGAAGCTTTTTCTCCTGGATAGCCTACGATCAAATCGATGCCTGCATTTTCAGAATATTTTTTAACCAGGACAAAAGCTTTCCTTGCCCTTTCGCTGTCATAACCGCGCCCCATATGGCGAAGTACTGAATCATCGAGCGATTGCACTCCTAAAGATATGCGGTTTACGCCGCCGTTTTTAAGATCACTCAGCAATTCATCCGTTACATCTAAAGGATGCAGCTCGATGGTAAACTCAGTTCCAGAATCTTCACCGGAGGATTTAATCCTAAACGGCTCAAGCGCTGAAAAAACTTGTTTTAGATTACACAAGGCAGGCGTGCCGCCGCCGAAATAAATTGTCTTAAGGGAATTTTCTTCGAGCCCCAGCTCGGCAACTGCTGAGGCGATATCGGCCGAATACGTGCGAATAAAACGCTCATCTGCGCGGGGCCTAGAATACAATGCGCAGTAACTGCACTTCTGCCGACAGAATGGGAAATGAACATAAAGGTTTGCGCAGTGCATCCTTACGCTCCGTTTCGGGCCGGAGGCTCCATCCTGCGCGCTTCACGTATAAGCGTTTGGGAGTACGGATGATTAGGAGCGTCAAAAAAATCCGCCACATTATTGGACAATTCCACAACGCGCCCATCTTTCATAACGGCAATTTTAGTTGCCATCTGCGAGATGACTCCCAAATCGTGGCTGATAAGCAAAACGGCTGAATTTGAAGTTCGCAGATCGCGCATCAATCGGAGAACTTGCGCCTGAACAGTAACATCAAGCGCCGTCGTAGGTTCATCGGCAATCAAGAGGTCTGGGCCGAGCATAAGCGCCATCGCTATCATTACCCGCTGCTGCATCCCCCCCGAAAGCTCATGCGGAAATGATCTCGCCCTTGCTGCAGGATCACGAATCCCCACGCGGCCAAGCCATTCTACAGCAAGCTCGCGAGCGGCAGCCTTTGATATGCGCTCATGCAAAAGAACGGTTTCGACGAGTTGATCGCCTATTCTGCATAGGGGCGAAAGCGAACCCATCGGATCTTGAAAGACAACGCCTATGCGCTTGCCGCGGATCAGGCGAAGTTCACGCTCTGGAAGTTTAAGGATATCGGCGCCGTCAAAAAGTATCTTCCCCTTCGGCCAAAAAGCAGGCGGCGCAGGCAAGAGGTGCGGCACAGACATTGCCACTGAGGATTTGCCGCTACCTGATTCGCCTACTATGCCAAGCACCTCGCCGCGATCGAGCGTCAAACTTACGTCGATAGCAGCTTTCGTTTCAACTCCATCGTCGCCGCGAAACGAAACGCTTAAATCGTCAATCTCAAGAAGCGCCGCCATCTTTTATACGCCGAACTGCAAAACGTATGGATTGCTGCGGCGCTCTGCGCCTATCGTCGTTTGAGGACCGTGCCCAGGCACAACTCGCGTTTCGTCAGGAAGCTTCATCAGTTCTTTAAGCGACTCAGCAAGTTTCGCCATATCTCCGCCAGGCAAATCAGTGCGCCCGACGGAACCGGCAAAAAGCGTATCACCCGCCAGAAGGACTTTTAAATCAGGTAGATAGTAGCAAACACCGCCAGGAGTATGACCGGGAGTTTCAATTACGCTTACCGCAAAAGGAACATCGCCCGATAAACTCCCAGCGTCGCAGATGGAATTAGGCTTACCTACGCTTGGATAGTCGGGTGGATTTTGATTGAGCGGATGGCCGAACATCGGAACATCTGAAGGATGCACATAAACCTTAAGCGCGGGAAATGCTTTCTCAAACTCAGGTATCGCTCCGATGTGATCGAAGTGCGCGTGAGTTAGGATTACTGCCTCAAGCTCAAGGGCGCGATCTTTTAAAAAACCAATTATGTCTTGCGCGTCTGCGCCGGGATCGACAATCCACACCTTGTTCTCTTCAGTAATTACAGAACAGTTAGTTCCGTATGTTCCAGTTTCAAACGTTTTTATTTCGGCCATTGTAATAACCTATGTTGCCTGTACTTTTACGATTCTAAAATGCTCAACTTTTCAAGCATATCAAAAAATGACGGATATGATTTCGCTACGCACGAAACATCATCAATTTGAACATCGCCTGATGCAACCGTTGCACCAACTGCAATTGCCATTGCTATGCGATGGTCGCCAAAAGATGAGAAAGTTCCGCCATTAAGCAACTCTCCGCGGCCGCGCACAACAACATCGTCGTCTCCCGCTATCAATTCGGCACCGAAACGCCTAATCACGTCGGCCATTGAAGCAATGCGATCCGATTCTTTAAGACGCAAACGGCGCACGCCTTTAAAAAACGTCTCGCCCTCGGAAGCAGCAGCTACAACACTAAGCGCCGGGAATAAATCAGGGCATGACGAAACATCAATACATTTGCGTAAACTCGGGAACACCGACACAATATCATCGGCAAGATTCTGAATTGCTTTATCTGGCTGATGAGACTGCTGAGGCAGAGCGCTTACTTCAACGTTACTGCCAAGCGCATTCATTGCATACCAAAACGCCGCCGCTGACCAGTCTCTTTCAACTTCGACATCTTTCTGCGATCTGTAGAGCTGAGAACCAGGAATATCAAATCCTTCATCCGTGCGCGAAAACGCTATCGATGCGCCTAATAAAACATCAAGCGTCATCTCGACATATCCTGCCGACTGCAACGGAGATGAAAACCTTATGGAAGAATCGCCATTTAAAAGCGGCAAAGCAAAAAGAAGGCCCGTAACGAACTGCGATGAAACATTGCCCTCAAGAATAAAGTCTCCCGGCATAATGCCCGAGTAATCTTTATGAGGCCGATCGGCAAGGCGGCCTGCCATCTTGTAGACAGGATTCTTGCCGAGAGCCGCGGCAATTGGTGCAATAAAGCGCCGCGTCGAGCCGCTTTCGCCGCAGTCAAGAACAGGCGAAGATTCACTGCCTGAAAGGGCGCTAAGGCAACGCTTAGTAGCTACAATATCATCACAATCTTCAGCACACGGAACCATGCGCGATAAATCGCCGGCAAGAAAATCGGCAATCAAGAGCCGATGCTCATGCGACTTCGACCTAGGAACAGAAACTGTACCCTTCCTGCGCCCGGGTCTTACAACAATTTCTTTCATACCTTAAGCCCTTTCGACAGGTCGATCGGCACAGCGCGAACATCACCCCAAGCGCATGGAAGAGCGAACGTAACACTGCTAGCGCAACGCTTCTTGTCGCCCTTCATTAGATGAACAAGACTATCAAGCGAGATTCCTGCAGGGAGATTAGTTGAAAGCCCTGCCATGGCAAATCTTGCAGATAATTCATCGGGCCACTCGCTTGGAGATAAGCCCATACGCACTGCCAAACGTGCTTCCTCAACACAGCCTATTGCTACAGCCTCTCCATGGCTAATAGCATAATCTGTTGCTTTTTCAATTGCATGAGCAACAGTATGACCGCAATTTAAAAGTATTCGCTTATCTAATTTTTCAAAAGGATCTTCCTCGACAATCTTTACCTTCACCATAAGGTTTGCAGCTATCTCTTCTGCTGTTGGAAGGCCCTTAAGCTCTCCTCGGGCGATGCCGCCAATTATCTCGTGCTTTATCATTTCAGCACGCCCTGAAGCTATCTCTCTTGGCGAAAGCGTCTTAAGGAAATCAGTATCAATCGCCACGAGCTTTGGCTGATGAAATGCCCCAGCTAAATTCTTACCTTCCGGAAGGTCGCACCCCGTCTTACCGCCTGTTGAAGCATCAACCATCGATAGAAGCGTTGTCGGAACGTTTATCCAATCGATGCCGCGCATCCACGTGGCGGCCGCAAAACCAGTTAAGTCGCCAGTAACGCCGCCGCCTACGGCTGAAACTACATCGCTTCTGCCTACGCCGTCCGCAGCAAAAGCCGACCATAAAAAACCTACCGTATTTATCGTCTTGTTCACCTCTCCTGACGGCACTATTGCTATGGGGCGCGGCAAAGATGATGCGTGCAATTTAGCGACACTCCCATCGACAACGACGCGGCGGCCAGCTAGAAGCGGCGCGGCAAAGCCATTACCTACGACAACGAGCGTCGAGCCGGCTTTAAAGAACGCGGCAATGCGATTTGGGAACGATGCATAATGTGCAGCTCGCTCCCGGGCGCGATTTCCAAGCGGCCTTTTTCTGCCGGCTAAATCAATGCGTCTTTTAAGTTCTTCTTCATCGGGCGTATTGATACATAAAACAATACCCGCTTTTTCTGCCATTTCGCGGTTTGAATCCCTTAAAAGCGCACCGCCGCCGAGCGCGACAACCGACGGACGCGGGGCGGACGACACGAGACGGCGCAGCGCGGCGGATTCGAGGGCGCGGAACGCCGCCTCGCCGTCGGACGAAAATATTTCGGGTATCGACCTGCCCGCCGCGGCGGATATCTCGTCGTCGAGATCGAAAAACGGAACACTCAGCCGCTCTGCCAACTTGCGCCCCAGCGTCGTCTTGCCGCTCGCAGGCGCACCCGTCAAAAAAAACATTCCGCTCACGCTTTCTTTTTTCCTTTCGGGGGATTATAGCATAAAACATATATGAAAGCGTCCGCCCTGCCCAGGGTGTACGCTTAGAATGAAAACGCGTTCCAATCGCCGGTTGCCGTATAAATCACCGGTCGACCGCATTTCGTCCGGGATTCAGGACTTTCCTCTCTCCATTCCAGACGAACTCACCAGTGATTCCTTTTGGAATCGTCACAGACCCCCTGACTGCAGTCCCCTCAAACGTCAAGTCAACCGAAACGGCATCGTCCCTTATCGGCATTTTCGCACGAATGAATCCAAGCCCACCCGGCTTCGGCGCAATCTCGACCGATTTAAAACCATACGCCGTCGGACGAATACCCGCCACGCCCGTCAGGAAGTGGTAAAGCGGATGTGCCCCCCAGGCATGGCAGTCGCTCCGTGCGCGCGAACCGGGAGCCTCGAGTGGCGTCGAAAGCCCCTGATCGAGAAATCCCTGCCAAAGGGACAGATGGTTCCAGAACAAATCCGGTCGTCCCGACTTAAAGAACGTTTCAAACAGATAATGGGAGAAATAGACCGTCGCCCGCGCCAATGTCTTGTCCGACACAAGCCCCTCAAAGCATCGGACGGCATCTGCACGCGGCAGAATCTCCGTCAGAAGCGCCAGGCATTGCGCATGTTCCGAGTAACAGGTCTTGCTCCTCGTATCGGCGACAAGCCCGCGCTCCGCGGACCAGAACGCCCTGCGAATCCTTTCTCCGAGGTTAACGGCTTGATCACGCCAATACCGCGACATCGCCTGATCGCCCGTCGCCTCCTCAACGGCGGCGGCTGCCCGCAAGGCATAGACGAACAACAGATTGTTGACGGCAGAAACCCCACGCCGTCCTTCCGGCGCGTTACCGTACATGTCCCATTCCGGAACCCAATCGACGAAGCTCCACCCCGGCAGGTCTTCCAGAAGTCCATCCGAATTGCAAGAGGACGCCAGGAGGGACAAGGTCTGACGCATACCCGGCACCCGAGCCTTCAAAAATTCATCCGCACCGTGCCAAAGCGCGTAATCGCCGCACATCGCGACCCAGATCATCGAAAAGGTCGATGAGTCCTGACAGGCGTGTGATGGAAAGTTCATCGGCACCAGCCCATTGTTGCGGCGCCCGTAGTCAAACAATCCGATGCCGTGTCGAGACAGCCGTCCGTCCCCCGTCAGGGCATTGTCCACCAGCAATTCAATCCTCGTGTCCCCGCAATAGGTCTGCTGTTCGAAATAGGGACAGTCCATAAACGACTCGTGAAGGCAGTTGATCAAACCGTTCAGGCACAATTTACTGATCCGGGGGACTGACGGATCATCACATTCGAACACGGCCTTGACTTCAAACGGATAATGAGTCTCCTGCAGGAAAATGTCCGTCAAATCGACAGCCTCGTCGCCCGTCCTGACCGACAACTCGATCCACCGCCCGCATTTCCACCACGGGGTCGTGAACACGGCCGACTCCCGGCCGTCCGGCAAGAACGTATCATACATGGAATACAAAACGCGCTT
>JAGBXE010000078.1 GCA_017629455.1 Kiritimatiellia bacterium | reverse complement strand
AGGGATGCCGCTTGCTGCAGGCGCTGCAATTGCAGAAGTAACACCAGAAATAACCTTACAAGAAATCCCTGCTTCGCGAAGCGCCAACATCTCTTCTGCGCCGCGCCCAAACACAAAAGGATCTCCGCCCTTAAGGCGCACAACTCTCGCTACTTCTTGTGCTTTAGCAACAAGCAATGCGTTTATCTCTTCCTGATTTAAAGTATGATGGCCTTTTGCCTTGCCTGCATCAATAAGTTCGCAACCTTCCTTTGCCTCCAAAAGAAGTTCTTTGCTTACAAGCCTATCGTAAACAATGCAATCAGCCTTGCGGATTGCTTCAAGCCCTTTTACGGTGATAAGCCCCGGATCTCCTGGCCCAGCACCGACAAGAAGTACTTCACCTGGGCTTTGCATGAAATTTCTCCATTTGAATCTCGCCATCCACAATGCGCGCATAAGCGGCAACGATATCGCGGCAGTTGCCTCCCGTTGAGCGCAAGAAAGTGCGCTCTGCAGAAGCTATGCGTTCAGCATCATCATCGCCAAGCGAATCGACAATCGCCCGAAGGTCCTTATCATCTAGGCGCATTTCTATTGCCAACTGCCCTTGATTTGGAGCAGGAATCATCCATGAAGGATCTAAAAACTCTGCAATTAAATCGGCTTTACCTAGCCTTATGAGACCAGCTGCTGCTAATACTAACGCATCTATTTTCCGCTCGTTCGACGCCGGATTAAACAGCTTTCTAAGGCGAGTATCAACATTGCCTCTAATGTCAATAATTTCAATATCGGGTCGCCGGCGAGCCAGAAAGAACGAACGCCTTAAACTGCCAGTAGCCACAACAGCTCCGCGCGGCAATTCATCAAGCGATTTACAATCGCCGCGGCAAATAAGCGCATCACGCGCATCGCACCGCGTCCATGCCTTGCCGAGGACTAGACCTTCTGGGAGCTCAGAAGCTAAATCCTTCATGGAGTGAACAGCAAGATCAATCTCGCCTGAAATCAATGCCCGCTCAATTGCCTGTGTAAATGGAGCATCAACGCCAATATCACGAATTGGCCTATCTAAAACTGAATCTCCCACAGTTTTGATAACGACAACTTCAAATGATATTTGAGGGAAAGCTGATTTTAAGCGCTCGCACACACTTTGCGTCTGCGCTAGAGCAAGGCTTGAGCCTCTAGTTCCTACGCGGTATTTAGTCACCGCCTCGCCTCCAAGATCGCCATTGTCTCAGCAACAGCGGCTTTTACTATTTCATCTGCACGTGCTTCAAGCGACGTGCGCTCATTAGTATCTCCGCGGGCAAACGCCCCTATTGAATCGAGATCGATAATTTGTGCAAACGGATTTGACGAAATCTCAGGATCAATATCACGCGGCAACGCTAAGTCCACAAAAACAACTGGCCGCTCAAGCTTGACGCGTTCGCTCGAAATGACAGTATGCGGAGAAGCTGTCGCTGAAACTACTGTATCACACTGACCAAGGACTAGGTACCTTTCATCGTAAGGAACAATTTTCGCACCAAACCCATCTACAAGATGTTGCGCGCGTTCTGGCGATCTGTTGCAGACAAAAAGCTGCTTTGCACCGCATCTAACTGCAATTTCTGCAGCAAGCGTACCTGTGCGGCCGCTGCCGATGACAAATACGCGCTTACCAGCCAAAGCGCCAAGCTTATCAGCGCAATCCATCGCCACACTGCAGACAGACGGCGCAACAGCGCCTAAATCGAGTTTGTTGCGCACTAATCTAGCGCAAGAAACAGCATCTCTTAAAATTCGGTCAAGTGGCCCTACTACGCCACCAGCTTCTCGCGCCTCTGCGCAAGCTGCACGCACTTGACCTAAAATCTGATACTCGCCAAAGACCATCGACTCTATTCCGGATGCTACCCGAAATAGATATTCAATTGCTTCAGCACCGCGGCGAAGCGTAAAAACATTTTCGATATCAACACCGGGGAATACATTGCTGAACGCAGGCGCAACGCTGGAAATAGAAGCTTCTTTGGCACATAAGAAAATTTCGCTGCGGTTGCACGTTGAAAGCACCATACACCCGTCAATGCCTGCTGCTTCCAAGGCTCTGCGTAACGCTAAAGTGCGTTCAGGAGTAAAGACAATATTCTCCCTAAGCTTGCGCGCAGCATCCCAATGGCTAACGCCGGCGGCTATGAATAGCGGCGCCTGGGCGCTTTTGGCAGTAGCTTGAGATTCCATGGGAGCTAACGAGACGAATTATTGCCTCGAACCCCCGGCTTAGCCAACGTATTTGCTAAACAGTAGCGCAAACGTAAACGATGACACAGCAACTGCTGCCCACGTTATTCCGCCAAGGGCGATTGGCTTGCCGCCTTTAGAAAACACTTCCGAGAAGCGAATTTTAAAACCAACACCAGCTAAGGCCGCGGCAAAAAGGTATTTGCCCGCTTTACCGAGCATCTTCACTCCTTCGTCGCTGAAAAAGCCGAACGTATTAAGAACAGCCATTGCTGCGAAGAAGAGAATAAACATGGGGAATGTTTTCTTAACGACTGTAAAAATAGAATCTGTCGATGCTACTTCTCCAAGTTGCTTAGCTTGAGCCGATTTAATCAGCGTCCACGCAAGAGCGACAAAAATAAGCATTGTCGTGCGCACAAGCTTTACGTTTAACGCTCCTTGAAAAGTTGGATCGCCGATAATCGCCTGGTATGTCGCCTGCGCGCCAGCAACCGATGAGGTGTCGTTAATGGAAGTTCCTGCGATAAATGCAAATTGGCCAGGCGTAAGGCTGAGAGCGGAAATCACGTAAGGATAGGCAAATGCAGCAAGCGTATCGAAAAGGAAGATTGCCGCCATTGCAAAAGCGATCTCTTCGGCGGAGGCCTTTACGATACGGCTTAACGTTGCAATTGCCGTACCTCCGCAAATACAAGTACCGCCTCCAACGAGCGTTGATGTGCTGGAAGAGACTTTCAAGATTTTCCTGCCAACAATTAACGCCACGCCAAAAGAAACGACGATGTTAAAAATTATCAGCGGAAGAGCTTTGACGCCTGTTCCCATAATGGAAGCAAAACTGAGCGTTCCGCCAGTGGCGATAATACCCCAGTTCAAAAACTTCTTAGCGCAGTACGATGTACCTTCTTTAAATTCCTTAGATATGCCAGGCAATAAATTGCACGCTATCATAGAAATTAAAAGCGCAAGCATCGGCCCGCCAACAACCACGCGGCCAAACGCCGCTTTTTGCATGCCTGCCGAATTCTGGGCTACAATGCCGATTAACGCACAAAGAACGACTGCTAAAACAGTCTGAAACACACTTTTCTTCTCGCTCATAAATTTACTCTTTCGGCCCTTCAACCAATCATCTTAAGAGATTCTTCGAACCCAATGCGCTCAAGCGTTTTGAAGAAACGCTCTCCCGCCTTGCCATTATCACGATAGAAGCATAGTACTTTTTCAATGACTGACAAAACTTCTTCTTCTGTTTCAAAAACTGTAGGCACCATCACGCCTGCGCCACCCGTACGACCCCAGTGACCGCCCAATGCTACCTTAAAACCGAATTTCCCGGCTGCAACAACAGCGCCGACAATACCTATATCGTTGAGGTTTGGTTTTACGCAATTATTAGGGCAGCCGCCGACAGCCATCTTGAATTTATGAGGCAGCTTCAGCTTGCCGTAGCCCTTATAAAACCTGTTATGTATTTCCTCGGAAAGCGCGTAGGTATCAATAAGACCGAAAACGCAGGTCGTACCCTTGCAGGAAACAATAGGACGAACCTTCGGTCCCGTACCGCCCGTTTCAAGTCCGCCCTCCTT
>JAGBXE010000077.1 GCA_017629455.1 Kiritimatiellia bacterium | reverse complement strand
TCAGCATCAATATTTTGATGGACAAATTTGCACTTGCCGACGCTTATGGCGTGGTAAAGTTTTTTAACGCCATGTACTTTAAATTTATCGACAGCAGCCTGAAAAGCCGCAAAATTCTTTGCAAACAGCAAACATCCTGTCGTATCCCGATCAAGGCGATGCACCGCCTGCAATGTGGGAATATTTTCCTGCACGCGAAGAATAAACTCAGCCGACTTGGGCTCTTGCGAACTTATTATGCCCGTTGGCTTATCGCAAACAAGATACGACTCATCCTGCCAAAGCACTCTGATATGACGCTTGGCCGAAGCCTTTTCGGCGGCATCCTTCGACGACGCCGCAGCCCCGCTCTGACGCATCGCCCCTTTGACAACCTGCATTGGCAACTCTACGCTGTCGCCGGTCTTAAGAGTATGACGCGCCATCCAAACGCATTTGCGGTTAACCCACACACTGCGGCCATCGACAACAGCCTTTGCCGTACGGCGCGAAAGACCGAACTTAAGGGCAAGAAAATCCTGCAGAAGCTTCGGGTCGGGCTTATTGACAATCAACGACGCCATTGAGGCAGAATGCTGTGGTGTGCTGCGCATTTTACTAAAGTTCGATAACGCTACCTACTACGCCCTTAATTTTACTTCCATCACGGTCGGGGGCGAGCACTACTTCTATTTCTTCGGCATCCTCGCCGTCAACCGGCTCTGAAACAAGGCCGGCTACGGTTTGTTCACCTATAAGCG
Organism: Kiritimatiellia bacterium; assembly: GCA_017629455.1. The sequence continues at coordinate 1,196 of JAGBXE010000077.1, read as the reverse complement.
CCTTTGCAAAATTGGCCGGCAAAGGATCGTCTCCGAAGAAGTCGGAAAAGACCTTCTCCATTGCTGATTCTTCATTCTCGAGCCCGAACATGCTGAGAAAGGCTTTGTTGACGTTTGTGAAATGCCCATCAGCATCGCATGTAAAAAGCGCTGCGTGAGAAAGCGAGAAAGCGCTCTCCTTGGAACGGAGCATTTCACGGATTAAACGCCGGCGCTCGACATTGCGTATTGTGAAAACCAAATCGTCGGGCTCCATTAAATCAATCATCGAAACGGCGACTTCGCAGAAGAATTTGGAACCGTCTTTATTAAGGCCGTTGGCATCGATAATCATATGATGCCCATCATCCAGCCCTTTACGAAGGCGCTTTACGATTTGTGGAGCCAGACCTGGAATGAAAAACGAGATCGGCTTGTCAACAACCTCTTCGGCAATATACCCGAAATGATCCTCTGCCCGGGAATTTATTTCAATTATATGACCATTGGGATCGGTAATCACGACAGCATCATACATCCCGGCCAGAAATTGGCGGAAAAGCGATTTACGATCTTTTGGCACGAAAAGCGGCATATTAGATATTAGTATATCAAATCAGACGATAAGCATGCAATCGCCATAGCTGAAAAACATATAATTGGCCCTGACAGCCATTGCATAGGCGCAAAGCATTCTTTCGCGCCCGGCCAAAGCCGAAACCATCATAAGCAAAGTCGATTGCGGCAGATGGAAGTTAGTAAGCATGGCATCGCACACCTTGAAATTGTAGGGCGGATAGATGAAAATATTGCTCGCTCCGCTGCCGGCGGCTACACATCCGTCATCACGGGAGGCCGCAATTGTCTCGAGTGTACGAACGGTTGTAGAACCGACGCAAAAAACACGTCCGCCGCGTTTTTTGCAACTGTTAATCGCCTCTGCAGCCTCGCTTGAGACATTAAAAGCCTCAAAGTCCATGTGATGATCTTCGATATTCTCCGCTTTTACCGGACGGAACGTACCGGGACCCACATGCAGAGTGACCGCAACGCGCTTAACGCCTTTTGCCTCAAGTGCGGCGAAAATTTCAGGCGTAAAATGAAGCCCTGCAGTCGGTGCAGCCACCGACCCCACATGAGCGGCATAAATAGTCTGATAACGCTCGCGATCGGCTCTTTCCTCCTCGGCGGTGCCATCCCTCTTTACATATGGCGGC
>JAGBXE010000076.1 GCA_017629455.1 Kiritimatiellia bacterium | reverse complement strand
CGGCCTTACGGCAGCGCCCATGTCGGAGATAAACCGTTTCCATTGCTCGTCCGGCACGACTGGCAAGCCCATATGCATTCCGCAAACTGCAAAGGATATTGAGATCTGGACTGACGGCGTTGCGCGGTGCCTTGCAATGTACGGCATTACGCGCGAAGATATTGTTCAAGTTTCATACGGCTACGGGCTATTCACAGGCGGCCTTGGCGCGCACTACGGCGCTGAAAAGCTCGGCTCAGCAGTTCTTCCAACTAGCGCAGGCAATACCGAAAAGCAAATAATGCTGATGAAAGACTTGGGCTCTACGGTAATTTGCTGTACGCCAAGTTACTTTCTCCACCTTGCTACGGTTGCCGATAAAATGGGCGTCGATTTCCGCCGCGACACAAAACTTAAACACGGCGTTTTCGGCGCAGAGCCTTGGACCAAAGAAATCCGCACTAGGATTGAAGAGATTTCCGGCATAACGGCGCACGACATTTACGGGCTTACTGAAATCGCTGGCCCTGGCGTTGCCGGCAACTGCCAGCACTCAAATGGGCTGCACGTCTGGGAAGACCACTTCTACCCTGAAATAATCGACCCCGACACTCTCGAACCCCTTCCCGACGGCGAAGAAGGCGAACTAGTCTTTACTACTCTCGACAGGCGCGGCACTCCAATGGTGCGCTATCGCACACGCGATCTTTCGCGCCTCCAAGTAGAGCCATGCCCGTGTGGCCGCACGATGCGCATTATGGACCGCATACATGCGCGCTCCGATGATATGCTCATAATCCACGGAGTTAACGTCTTCCCAAGCCAGATTGAGGCGTGCCTTATGAAGGTTCCTGAGGTAGCCCCACATTATATGATCGAGCTTTCATCTACCGACACGATGGATCGCTTCGAGATTAAAGTTGAAGTGCAGCCCGAATCGTTCTCCGACAATGTCCGCGGCGTTGAAACGCTCCGCAAAAAAGTTGCCGACACAATCAAACAAATCGTAGGGCTTTCACCTAAGATTTCGCTCGTCGCGCCCGGCACGCTTCCCCGCTCTGAAGGCAAGATGAAGCGCGTTATTGACTTACGCAAGAAATGAGAGATTTCTTCAAAGGAGTGCGCAAGCATATCACCAAGCTCGACGCGACACTTCTGCGCGAGCAATATGAGCGCATCTCCGAAGAAGTCGAATCGCTCGACGCAGTCTTCAACGCAATCGACCGCGGCATTATCGTAATCGATGAACACGCAAACGTAACGCTAAGCAACCCTGCCGCGAAGGAGCTCCTTGGGATGGAGCCTACCGACGCAGTCAAAAAACTTGGTATACTTCCCGGCAAATCATCAAAGCGCGAAATTTCAATATCCTACCCTGAACGCAGGTCCATTGAAGTGCGCACAATGCCGGCAGGATCGGGAACGCTCGTTTACCTGCGCGACACAACCGCCGAGAAAGCGCGCACAGAAGAAGAGCTTCGCGTAGGAGCAACGAGAGCCGTTTGCGATCTAGCCGCTGGCGTAGCGCACGAAATTGGCAATCCTCTTAACGCAATTGCGCTCAACATCCAAATGCTTGAGCGCGACCCTACCGATCGCGAAGCTGTGGAAATATGCAAAAGCCAGATAAAGCGTCTCGACGGCATTATCCGCGACTTTTTATCTGCCCTGCGCCCCACTCGCCCGAACTTGTCGCCTGGTTCTCTTGCCGATCCCCTTAAAGACTGCCTTGCGACTTTGCGCGCGCAGTTTGAAGAGCGGCGCATCCGCGTCACGCTCGACGTACCTTCTTCGTTGCCGGTTGTTGCCATTGACGGTAACCAAATGGTTCAAGTGTTTTTCAACATTATCAAAAACGCTCTTGAAGCGATGAAGGACGGCGGCTCAATAGCTATGTCCATTTCGAGCGACGACAATGACGTCTCGGTAAAAATCGTCGACTCCGGCGAAGGAATCCCATCAGAGCTCCTTGCGCATCTTTTCGAACCCTACAAAACGACGAAAGAACGCGGCACAGGCTTGGGGCTTATGATTTCCAAAAGAATAGTCGACGATCACGGCGGAGCGATCGACGTCGAATCTGAAGTTGGCCGCGGCACAGCATTTACTGTACGCATTCCGCGCTTGGAGCGCCGCATCAGGGAACTTAAATGACAGCCAAGCCGAAAATACTTATAGTCGACGACGAAAAGCCCCTGCGCGACACGCTCTCACGTTGGTTTCGCCCATCGTACGAATGCCTGACAGCACCCGACGCTACTGAAGCTATGAAGGCTGTAAAGGCAAATGCCGACCTCGCACTTATGATCACCGATGTGCGCATGCCAGGCGAAGACGGCATTGCTCTTCTTAAAAAAGCCAAGGCGGCAAATCCCGATATGGCAGTTATTTTACTTACTGCCTACGGCACAGTCGATTTAGCCGTCGAAGCTATGCGCGATGGTGCTGACGACTTTTTCCAAAAGCCGGTAACAGACCTTCGTTCGTTTGAACTTCGCGTAGCAAAGGCCGTGCGCAATTCTTCGCTCTCGCAATCCGCCTCAGCCGTTGCGTCTAGCGAAAACGAAAAATCCCCCACTACAGGGCTTGCCGATTTTATTGGCTCTTCGCCTGCGATGCAGCGCGTTTATAGGCTTGTTCAAAAAGTGGCGCCCACCGATGCTACGGTAATAATTGAAGGGCCGAGCGGAACTGGCAAAGAACTGACTGCTAGAGCCATCCATACGCTTTCAAAACGTTCAGACGGGCCGTTCATTGCCGTTGAATGTGCAGCCTTGTCGAAGGACCTACTTGAATCCGAGCTTTTCGGCTACGAACCTGGCGCTTTTACCGGCGCAAGCGCACACGGACGCATCGGGCATATTGAATCGGCATCGGGCGGCACATTATTTCTCGATGAGATTGGCGAAATCGACTTATCTACGCAAGTTAAGCTTCTGCGCGTATTAGAATCGAAAACACTTAAGCGCGTGGGAGGTTCAACCGATATCGCAGTCGACTTTAGGCTCGTTGCCGCCACCAACCGCAACCTTGCCAAGATGGTAGCTGAAGGCACTTTCCGCGAAGACCTTTATTACCGCCTTAACGTAGTCGACATTCGCACCCCGGCGTTAAAAGATCATTCTGAAGACATCCCCCAATTAGTTGCGAAGTTCCTAAAAGAATTTGCTGAAAAAAACGCCAGCAGCGTTACCGGCATCGAAGAGCCTGCGCTTTCAGCGCTAGCGTCTTACGACTGGCCCGGGAATGTGCGGCAGCTTCGCAATGTAATCGAAAAAATAACAGTTCTTGCTGCCGGCTCTGTAATAACGTTATCCGATTTGCCAAGCGAAATTACAAAGCCAGCTGAAAAAGAAACCGTTTCTGCAGCCTCCGCCGACAACGCTCAGAGATCACCTCTTGCAACATCCATCTCACTTGCGCAGGCGGAGAAGCGGCAAATACTTTCTGCACTCGATTCGTGCGCAGGCAACAAGACTAAAGCTGCCGATCTTTTAGGCATTTCAAGGCGCACGCTACACCGGAAACTGAAAGAATGGAGCATTGAGAAATGAGCGAATCCGATTACGAAGAGCTCCCGACCGAGCAGTTGACGATTAGAAGCCGAATCCTGAAGATTCCAAATCTGAAACTGATAAAGAAGCTTGGCGATGGCGGCATGGCCACCGTGTGGAAAGCGTGGGACATACTCAATCAACGCATTGTCGCTGTTAAAATTCTGGACAGGCAGTTTTCCGCCGACGGAGCAGAAGTTCGCCAATTCCGCGCCGAAGAGCGCATGATGGAAGAAATCCAGCACCCCGGCATTGTTCAGGCTTATTCTTTCGACAACGGCAACGGCAATTGGTATTTCTGCATGGAGTATGTAGATGGCTACTCCTTCGCCGAACTCCTAGCACGCAAACAGCACGTACCTGAAAACGACTGCTTGCTTATTTGCGAATCTGTTGCTAACGCGCTCGATTTTGCTTGGAACGACCACGGCGTTGTGCATTGCGACATTAAGCCAGAGAACATCATGATCAACACCGACGGTGTAGTCAAATTGACGGATCTTGGCATTTCGCACCGGTTCGAATTTAAAGACGGCGAGCAGAAAACTCCCGACCACGTGCTTGGAACGCCAGCGTACATTTCGCCGGAACAAGTTTACGGAGACGTCGAACCCGACTGCCGCGCCGACATTTATTCTCTTGGAGCCACGCTCTTCCACCTTGCAACAGGCAGGCTCCTTTTCCCCAGGCTCGACAATGACGCGACAATGCGCGCGCACTGCGACGAATCAACGCAGACACACGATCCCCGCGCTTACAGACCAGAGCTTTCGGAAGGTTTTTGCCAACTCCTTGAAGCGATGCTCGTTAAAAACAGAGACTACCGCATAGCATCGTGGAAGTCGGTAATCGATATGGCTCGCGAAGTTGAAAGCGGCGTCTCGTTCAAGCCGCGTGACACAACGTACGCATCGTCTTCTATTAAACTATTCCAACATGACTGACTTCTCATCGCTTCTCAATCCTGAACAATTTGCCGCAGCGACTGCCGGCAACGGCCCCCTTCTCGTGCTGGCCGCGGCAGGCACCGGCAAAACGCGCACACTTGTACACCGCGTAGCATATCTAATAGAAAACGGCGTTTCGCCCGATCGAATACTTTTACTAACATTTACCAACCGTGCTGCGCGCGAAATGCGCGAACGCGCCGCAGGCTTAGTCGGTGCTGATGTCGAATCGATCTGGTCTGGCACGTTCCATTCAATATGCGCTAGGCTTTTGCGTCGATACGGGCAATCGCTCGGCTATCAACCGAACTTCCAAATAATCGACGAGGACGATCAGAAAAAACTAATTGCCGAAGCCATCAAAAACACGGCTAAAAATCCGCGCGATTTCCCGAAAAAGGAAATAATCGCCAAAATTATTTCGGAAGCTGCAAACGAAGAAAAGACCGTCGAAGCAGTGGCGGCAAGATGGCAAACGAAAGCAGCAGGCATCGAGCCAGAAGAAATTGCGAAAGTCGCAGCAGCATACGACGCAAGGAAGCGCGCGCTTTCTGCGATGGACTTTGACGACTTATTAATAAATGGCCTAGAGCTACTTAAGAAAAACGACAGAGTAGGCCAAATGCTCCAAGAGCATTTTCTTCATGTGCTTGTCGATGAATATCAGGACACCAACGGCCTTCAAGCGGAGTTTACCGACATTCTCGCTCAAAAGCACCGCAATATATTGGCCGTCGGAGACGACTTCCAGTGCATCTACACGTGGCGCGGAGCAAAGATCGAAAACATTCTCGACTTCCCGAGCCGTTGGTCCGGGTGCAGAATAATCAAGCTTGAGCGCAACTACCGCTCACGCCCAGGCGTCCTTGATGTTGCAAATGCAGTGATGAAGGATGCCCCTTCGCAATTCGACAAAACGCTACGGCCATTCCGCGCCGATGACGGAATGAAACCTTCGCTCGTGCGCGTCTACGACGGCAAGGCACAAGCTTCCGAAATCTACAAGCTAGTTTTCCAGGCTATTTCCAGCGGCCGGCGCTGTAGCGACATTGCAATCCTTTACCGCAGCCACTTCCAGTCTATTGATATCCAAATGGAATTGGCTCGCGCTAAAGTGCCCTTCCGCATTACTTCTGGAGTTGGCGTATTTGAGCAAGCTCACACGAAAGACCTCCTTTCGTACTTGCGCCTCGTGTTAAACCCCGGCGATGAGCTTTCGTTTATGCGCCTTATGACGCTCCTACCCGGCGTAGGCGACAAATCAGCTGCTTCCTACTGGAATAAACTGGGCGGCAGATTTTCTGGAAGCGAAGATGAATATCGTGACCAGCTTGGATCAATGCTGGGCGCTAAAGCGCGCCCCATATGGCCTCAGCTTGCAGAATGTTTTGCCAATGCCGACAGCCACCTGAGCGCAAACTCTACAGGCGAGCTTGTTAAAGAATTTATCGATCGTTTCTACCGCGATTACGCGCACAAAGAGTGGGAAGAGCCCGACGCTTCCGACCGCATCGATGATTTAAACGAACTTGCCACTCAAATTACCGGCGGCGTAGAAGAGCTTGAAGCTTTTCTTGCCGATGTCGCGCTTTTGACAAATCTCGACGTCAACCGCGACAAGGGCGACACAAACCGCGTCACTCTTTCAACCGTCCATCAGGCTAAAGGTATGGAGTGGCCAGTCGTATTTATCCCTTGGCTTTCCGAAGGTATGTTCCCAAGCGCAAAGGCGGCCGAAGAAGGCAGATGCGATGAAGAACGCAGGCTCTTCTATGTTGCTGTCACTCGCGCAAAAGACGAGCTTACGCTATTTGCGCCGATGGTGAAGCGCACTCCAGAAGGCGGAATGTTCCCAGTTGAGCCGTCTATATTTGTAAAGGAAGTTCCAAAAGAACTTATGAATATTCGCCGCACTTACACGCCAATGCAAAATTTAGGCTACGGCAACAGTTCCTATGGGTACTCGCGCAGCGGATATTCCAAAAATCCCTATTCCTCTTCTTACGGCTCTTCTTACAAGCCTAAACCAAAGCCGACATACACGACGACTTGGCGGCGCTAATTAGCGCTTCTACAAAAAACACGGTGATCTTGAGGCGCAGATTAATGCGCCTCAAGCCAGTTTGACGCGCAACCGATACTGACTTCAAGCGGAACGCCAAAATCGTACGCCTGCGACATTTCCCTACGGACGATTTCTTTTACCTTATCGATTTCGTCATTAGGTACGTCAAAGACAAGTTCGTCATGAATCTGCAAGACCATCTTTGCGCGCAATTTCGCTTCGCGAAGCGCACGGTCGACACGTACCATTGCAATCTTGATAAGGTCGGCGGCGCTTCCTTGAATCGGCGTATTTATAGCATCACGCTCTGCCGCTTGACGCGACGTAGCGTTGCGCGAATTAATATCGCGAAGAGTCCTCCGGCGCCCAAGGATAGTCTCAGCCCAACCATGCTCGCGCGCCTTTGCGATGGCGCCATTCATAAACTCTTTCACTTTCGGATAAAGTTTAAAATACGTCTCGATAAGATCGGACGCCTCTTTACGCGAAACTTTAAGGCGTTGCGAAAGACCAAATGCCGATATCCCGTAGATAATGCCAAAGTTCACCATCTTGCAAGCTGAACGCTGCTCATCGGTTACGAACGCTGGCATAATATCGTAAACGCGTGAGGCCGTATCGCGGTGGATGTCCTCGCCGCGCCTAAATGCCTCAAGCATAGCTTCATCGCCCGACATAGCTGCCATTATCCTTAGCTCAATTTGCGAATAGTCGGCTGCGAGAAGCGAATACCCTTCACCGCGAGAAACAAACGCGCGTCTAATCGGGCGCCCGCGTTCAGTGCGGATCGGGATGTTTTGGAGGTTCGGATCTGAAGATGAGAGCCTGCCCGTTTCGGTAAACGCCTGCGCATACGTAGTGTGAACTCTAAAATCTCCATCGACTAAAGTAGGTAATTTATCTACGTAAGTCGATTTCAATTTTGCGCACGCGCGGTACTCCAGGATAGACGAAACAATAGGATGAGCGTCCACAATTTTTGAGAGCGTCTTCTCATCAGTCGCCCATTGTCCGCTTGCTGTCTTCTTTGAGCCAGAAAGAGCAAGCTTATCGAAAAGAAGCGTGCCTAACTGTTTAGGAGAATCGGGATTAAAGCCGGGGCCTGCGTATTGAAGTATCTTCTGACGAAGCGACAAAATTTCGCGGTCGAGATCTTTGCTATATTCACGAAGTGCATCGACATCAATACGCACGCCTTCTCGCTCCATCTCGCAGAGAATACGCACTAAACGCTCTTCGCCTTCAAGAGCATTGAGAGAGCCTGCCTCAAGCACTTTTGAACGCAGTAAGTCATCAAGTTGAAGCGTAATGTCGGCATCTTCTGCCGCGTAGTCTGCAACCTTTAACGGATCTTTACCTTCAAGCGTTGGCTCGCTCTTACCACGTTCAGGTAAGCCTGCAACATCCTCAAAGCGTATCATCCTATAACCGAGAAGCTGCTCTGAAAGATCTTTAAGCCCATGACGAGCGGCAGCATCAAGGCAGTAGTGCGATAAAAGCGTATCGTGCGGAGTTGAGGCAAAGCCTATTCCATAACGGTGCAAAACCGTTCTATCAAACTTGACGTTATGCCCGACAAAAGTCTTCGTGGAATCTGCAAATAGCGGACGGAAAATATCTACAAGATTGCCGTCGACATACCACGCTTTTCCCTTTTCAGTTGCGAACGAAAAACCAAGAAGGCGGCAAGTAGAAGCGTCAGAGGCCGACATCCTAGGTTCACGCGGCGCAGTTTCCGTATCAAACGCAATTCGCGAAGCCTTATTTAACTCAACCAAGAGCGCCTGCGCCTCTTGCTCCGTCGTAACGTAGGTGTAAACGTGCGGCGTATCAGCAATTGATTTTAGTTGTGTATTTTCCGCCACTTCAATCGGCGCATCACCAAGAAGTTCTCTCGCAAGACGGTTAAGTTCAAACCTTTCGCAAACTGCCGCGAGCTTCTCGCGATCGGGTTCTCCCAATTCGTAACCTTGCCAATCAGGCTCGATAGGAACGTCGGTGCGTATCGTCGTAAGAAATTTTGAAATGCGAGCATCCTCGGCACATGAAGCGATTTTCTCGGCGAGCTTTCCCTTAATCGACGAAACGTTTGCGATAATATTTTCGACATCGCCAAACCTACTTAAAAGGTCAACTGCCGTCTTCTCGCCGACGCCGCGCACCCCGGGAATATTATCGGATGCATCGCCTGCAAGCGCCAGGTAGTCGATCATTTGCGAAGGCGAAGATAAGTGCCAATGTTCGCAGACTTTCGCCTCGTCGTATATTTCAGCCGCGTCGCCTGCGTGCGCCGGGCGGTAGAGACGAACTGAAGGGCCTACGAGCTGAGCGGCATCTTTATCGGGCGTAGCCACGTAAACCTCGAAACCGGCAGCCGCCCCCTTCATTGCCAAAGTGCCAATGATATCATCAGCTTCAAAACCGTCAGACCTTACGACGGGAATCTTAAGCGCTTCGGCGAGCTCAAACGCATACGGGATTGATGCTGCTAAATCATCGGGCATCTTCTGGCGTTGAGCCTTGTAAGCTGGGTATGCCTCATGACGGAACGTAATCCCCCCTGGGTCGGCTGCAATAACTGCGTGCGTCGGCTTCTCGCGCTTAAGAATGCCCATAAGACCATTGGCAAAGCCAAGAAGCGCCGACGTGTTTATGCCACTAGCCGTCATCCGCGGATTACGGAGAAACACGAAATGCCCCTTATAGAGAAAGGGCATCATATCGATAATGAATAGCTTTTTCATATCTTAAATTACTTCGTGATTATACCATAAACGTTCTCTTGTGGTATAATGTCGCGCCATGAACGGAATAGAAAGACTGCACGAAATCATGACACGCCTGCGCGACCCCGAAACGGGCTGTCCGTGGGATAGAGAACAGACGCTCGAATCGCTTAAGCCGTGCGTACTTGAAGAGACGTACGAACTTTTATCGGCGATGGATCACCCGGAAGACAAGGCCAATCACATCGAAGAGTTGGGCGACGTACTCCTGCAGGTGATGTTTCAGTCCGTCATGGCCGAGCAGGAAGGCCGCTTTACTTTCGACGATGTTGCAAATGCTATTTCCGATAAGCTCGTCCATCGTCATCCCCACGTATTTGGCGACGTGAAGGCTGAAGATTCTGCCGCGGTTCTGCGCAATTGGGAGCAGATTAAGCAAACGGAACATAAAAAAGAATCTCGCCATTCAGCCCTCGATGGCGTTCCTCCGGCGCTACCAGCCCTTCTCAAAGCTCAGCGCACGCAAGAAAAGGCTGCACGCGTAGGCTTCGACTGGAAAAACGCCGATGGCCCGCTTGAGAAAATCCGCGAAGAAACTGCTGAACTTGAAGAAGCTCTCTCTTCTAGGGCTTCGGCAAAACCTGCCGATTCCCTACGCGTCAAAGATGAATTAGGAGACCTTCTTTTCAGCGTATGCAATTTAGCTAGGCACGCGCACGTCGATTCCGAAAGCGCCCTTGAAGGCGCAACGGCGAAATTCGCGCGCAGATTCCGCGCTGTTGAGGCGGCGGCAAAATCGCGCGGGCTTAACCTTGCGGATATGACGCTTGCAGAAATGGACGCACTTTGGGACGAAACTAAAAAAGGCGAATAACTTGCGGTAATAAAGACGCAAAGTTAATTAGCCTAGTTTCGGCCAGCAAGAGTACTGACGTTCATTGTAGGGGCAATTGCGCGAAAGCGACGCAAACTTAGAAATGTCGACGACGCGTTTTTCGCCAACTTCTACAACGGTCTTACGCAATCCATTAATCCGCTCAAGCGCGCTGGGAGAAAGAATTGTTTGCGGCATTTGCCACCATGCTTTGGCCCATGCCTCGGGCGACATTCCGCACTCTTCTACCATCACTTGCCAAGTAACTGGAATTGCCGTTTCAAGCCCGATAATTCCGTTAGCCGACTTAAGAAATCCGCATGATTTTTTGTCAGCCGGGTGAGGTGCATGATCGGTAGCAAACATCAATACGCCATCTTTAACGGCGCGGCGCAATTCAGCCCTGTCTTCATTATTGCCAAGAGGTGGAGCCATCTTCCAATTCGCATCGTCGGCGGGAATTTCATCGCACGAAAACGCCAAATGGTGCGGCGTAGCCTCGGCAGTAACGCTTAAGCCTTCTTTCTGCGCTTCCCGGACAAGTTCAACACCTTCGGCGGTTGAGATATGCTGTATATGAATCTTGCATCCCGTAACGCGGCAAAGGGAAATGTTGCGCTTAATAGCCACAATCTCGGTTTCGGGCGGAATGATCGGCAAATTAAAGGAGCGCGCGATTGGGCAGTTACGGATTACGCCGCCTGCCTGCACTTTGGGATCCATCGCATGATCTGAGACGCAAAGGCCCACCTTCGCAGCGCGGCGCATCGCCTCTTCCATAATTTTATCGCTTGCGACATAACTGCCATCGTCCGTCAAAAACGCTGCGCCCGCTTCGGCAAGAGCTTCGATATCGGTAAGCTCAACGCCTGCACGCGATTTCGTAATGCACGCCGAAACGAGTAAAACTGGTAGGCTTTCGGGACTTTCGGCAGTTCTCGCAAAAGAATTTGCCGCATTTATCTGATATGCCATCGCCTCAGGCGAATCGCAAGCAGGCGACGTATTTGGCATCGTCACAACAGCGGCAATGCCACCTTGCGCGGCAGCCTTAAGCCCGCTTGCAGTTGTCTCCGCCTCTGGCATGCCAGGATCACGGAAATGAACATGAACATCGATAAACCCGGGACAT
>JAGBXE010000075.1 GCA_017629455.1 Kiritimatiellia bacterium | reverse complement strand
TCAAAACATCTTGATTTTATCGAGAACGTCTGCAATGCGCCGATCGTGTTTGAGGAGACGAACTTTGTCGGCTGGGAGATGCTCGACCCGAAGGATCCTTACCGCTCACTTGCGCGTAAGCTTTTGCAGTCGGGCTTCTTAGATCCTGCGCAGCGCGTCGGATACGTGAAGGAGGCAGTCCCCGCGGGTAAATTTAACGGCGTCATTCTTTATACGCATGGTTTTGGCAGGTGCTCGCTTGCCGATCGATCCTTCTCGAAACTTCTGCGCGATACGCTCGATTCAATCGGCTGCCCGCTGCTGACGCTTGAGGGCGATTGCATGGATGCGTCAATCGATCCGTGCTCCACGACAACAAAGATTGCATCGTTCGTCGAGGCTCTGAATCTCAATAGATACGGCAATATTTTCGGCAAGACGAAGCACTAAATCTTGTAGATTTTTATGCGGCAGATGTCACTCATAGAAGGGGTTGCTGAGGCTGCGTGCGATCAAGCTGGTGCTCAGCCGCTGGCGTCTCGTATGAGGCCGCTTAGCTTATCTGAGTTTGTGGGGCAGGAGCATCTGGTGGGAGAAGGTAAGATTCTCCGCCAGATGATTGAGCGAGATCAGATACCTTCAATGATTCTTTGGGGGCCGCCTGGCGTTGGGAAAACGACGCTTGCCAATGTCGTAGCGAATGTTACAAAAGCCGAGTTTGTAAATTATTCGGCCGTCACAAGCGGCATCAAAGAAATAAAAGAGATAATGGCTCGCGCAGAAAGCGGCCGCCGCGTGGGAATGCGCACGGTGCTTTTTGTCGATGAGATTCACCGCTTCAACAAGGCGCAGCAGGATGCCTTTCTGCCGTATGTTGAGCAAGGCTCAATTATTTTAATCGGTGCGACAACTGAGAATCCATCGTTTGAGGTCAACTCGGCATTACTCTCTAGGTGTAAAGTTTTCGTTCTCAAGGGGCTTTCAGAGGATGATCTTCTAAAACTTCTGCGCCGTGCTTTGGAGAGTAAGCGCGGTTTTGGGGCGCTAAATGTAGAGTGCTCCGATGAAAGGTTGCGCAAGATTGCGATTTTTGCGAATGGCGACGCACGTAATGCGCTAGGCGTTCTTGAAACGGCAGTTGCCAATTCTTCGCTCACTCCAGATGGGCGGCCTTTAATAGACGACAATGTTTTAGAGCAGGTTGTCACTCGCAAGGCGCTCATATATGATAAGTCGGGTGAAGAGCATTATAACGTTATTTCCGCTCTTCACAAATCGATGCGCAATTCCGACCCCGACGCTGCGGTTTACTGGCTAGCGCGTATGCTGGAAGGCGGCGAAGACCCTCTTTACATAGCAAGAAGGTGTGTGCGCTTTGCGTCTGAAGACGTGGGGCTAGCAGATCCAAACGCGCTACTTCTAGCTAATGCAGTTTGGGATGCTTGTCACAATCTCGGGGTCCCTGAGTGTAATGTTCATTTGACCGAGATAGTCGTTTATCTTTCGCTTGCGCCAAAGTCAAATGCAATGGAAGTGGCGTACGATAACGCCGCTGCGGACGCGCAAAGGATGATGGCCGAGCCAGTTCCTCTTCATATTCGCAATGCCCCTACGAGGCTGATGAAAGACCTTGACTACGGTAAGGGCTATACGTATGCGCATGATACGCAGGAAAAGATAGCGAGAATGTCTTGCCTGCCGGAGGCACTTAACGGTAGGCAGTACTATTCGCCATCAGGCCTTGGGCGTGAGGCTGTGATGAAAGCACGGCTGGAGGCTGTGCGTTCCTGGCGCGAGGGACGCACGGAAACGCCACCGTTCTCTTCGCAAGCTTACGCCTCACGCTGAGGAAAGGATCAGCGTGAGGGGAGGTTAGTCGACCTTCTGCATATCGCACAGTTTGCGGTATGTTCCGTTTGCGGCATAGAGTTCATCATGTGTGCCGCGTTCGACTATCTTGCCGTGATCCATAACAAGGATGAGATTGGCATCGCGAATTGTGGAAAGCCTGTGGGCAATCGCAAATACGGTGCGGTTTTTCATTAGGTTGGCCAATGCATCCTGAACGAGCCGTTCGGTAACTGTGTCAAGAGCGCTCGTTGCTTCATCAAGAATAAGAATGGGCGGATTGCGCAATATTGCACGCGCGATGGCCACGCGCTGACGTTCGCCTCCGGAAAGGGCAGAGCCTTTTTCGCCGCACATGCGGTTGTAGCCGTCCGGGTGAGAGACGATGAAGTCATGGGCGTTGGCCATCTTTGCCGCAGCAATAACTTCTTCGTGTGTGGCGTTGGGAGAGCCGTATTTTATATTTTCTTCAACGGTATCGTTAAAGAGTATTGTTTCCTGCTGCACACAGCCAATTAATTTCCTCAAATCGGGAATCTTAATATCTTTAAGGTCGATGCCGTCAATCGAGATGGAGCCTTCGCGGGGGTCATAGAAACGTGCCAGCAACCCAGAAAGCGTTGTTTTTCCAGAACCGGTTCCGCCAACAACGGCAACCATTGACCCGCGAGGAAGATCAAATGTCGCATGCGAGACAGCATCGGACGATTGCGTTTCGTAACGGAATGAAACGTCTTTAAAGGCTATCTTGCTATCGAACGATTCCTTTGAAAGGGCGTCGGGACGTTCTGGCAGGCGCATATCGACATCGAGAATAGACCAAATGCGCTGCAATGAGGCGCGGGTTACTTCGATGGAGACTTGAAGTGAAGACATCTGCTTTACCGGCTTGTAGATAAGTAGAAGTGGAGCTAGCATAGGCAAGACGTTCGACAGGGCCACCTGAGTTGAAAAGCACCAGACTAGAAATCCGCTTAGAAGAAGTATGCCAACTGTCTCGACCATCGGAGCTACCATAAGCCCCCAACGCACCGAGCGCATTGTTGTGCCTACTAGCCCGCGCATCACGGCCGAATATTTTTCGTTTTCGAATTCTTCGGTATGGTAGGCTTTTACGGCCTGAATGCAAGTCAGGATTTCGTGAACACGGCTGCCGACGACAGAGTTGCGCTGCAATGATTTGAGCGACCATTTCCGTATCACTTTGCCCAGCAGGGAAATCGGAATCATAAAAGCCGGCATCCCGACAGTGATAAGAAACAATGTCGGCAGCATATTATTTGTGACGGCAAACCATATGATAAAGCCTACTGAAACAAGTATCTCGAAAGGCGCGCGGGCAAGCTCTGAGAACATGTTTTGAATAACGGCCTGCACAATCTGCGGGTCGCCAGTAGCGCGTGTCATAAGTTGGCCGACATCAATGCGCCCATGAAACTGCAGTTCCTGATCTTGGATTTTTTTAAGGATGTCAACGCGCAGGTCGGCTACGACTTTTGTTGCCGACCAGCAAAGGCAATATTGGCTAATGAGCATAAGCGCAAATCGGCTGGCGGCAAGTAGCGGTATAATAAAAAGGGCGATTACCAAAAGCGCCGTGCCCATTGAACCGTCTTCCGACTGCAGTTCAAAACCGCATTTACGCGCAAGTTTTTCGGCCTTCGGGTACCAACCAGGAAGAGATGCCGCATGAGCCATCTGCTGTTCCAGTTTTGAAGCGCCTGTATTGGGCGATGAACTTGGCGAAGCTTTGCTGTTTTTTATTTCGTTGATAGCTTCGATATTCTCTTTGCCGAGTACATTTTCGACTTCGTTTTTGCTCACGTTTTCCAAGGTTGGCTGGATTACCTGGAAAAGCGGAACCAGGGTGCCTGCCGTGAGCATTCCTGAAACTATACCAACTACCAAGCGAAAACGGTAGCGCCTAGCATATCTCCAAACTCGCCCGTAAGCTTCTTTTAGCGTGTAGTCGCGGTCAAAAAACTCTTTTTTATATTCGATTCCCATAGCTAAGCCTTTTTAAAAGTGGCGATATAATAACATTATTAGCGTGGAGAAAGGGTTCCCCACTCATCCTCACCGTGACGGCGAATCCATTCTTTTGCCATTTTGACGGCCTCAAGTTCAGTGTCAACGAGAGGCGTGCAGTGAAATACGAGACCATGAATTGCTCCGGTGCGCATCAAGCGTTCGGCCAGATTAAGTTGAAGGAGCATGCTTTCTCTTGGAATCTCCGCCTTCTTCGGGAAGTTCCACATATAGATGCCGAGAAGTATTGGCTTTTTAGGGCCAACAATTTCGCGTAATCTAGTTAGACGCTCTTCCATTTTGGGGATATCATTTGCATCGTATACCCAGAACGAGATTTGGTCACAAGCTCTAAATGTGGCTTCGGGCTTGCGGTTGAATTCGGTCGAGTAGAAAACAACAGTCAATTTGGGATTTTGAGGAAGCTTGCGCATTTCGTTCTTGAGCTGATAAAGCTCTACCTCAGGGCGCACGAAGGAAGATGCGAAATAATCGTCAAGCCAGAAAGAATTAAGCGAGGGGTGACGTTTTGCTAGATCAAGAGCAATGTTGGCTTTTTCGGCGAATGAATAATCTCCGTCGTTGTCCGTTATGCTCCAGCCAAAGCCCGAAAGCCCGGCGTCGTTAATTTCTTTTACGGCGGCATCGAAGGGAGGTTTAGGTAGTGCCTGCCAGCGGCAGACGCTGACATTGGGAATTCCCATTGCTCTGCACGCCGCCCCCATATTGAGGTGGTCGGGCCCAAACCATTTGCGCTCCTTTCCGGACGACGTTCTAAAAGCGTGCGCGTGATGACCCCACATCCAAAGACGCTTGCGGAACGTGTCTGCCGGTGAGCGCGCAGAGACAGCAAGCCTTGCGTCTCCCAGTTGGTTTATCTTCCATTCGAGATATTCGCGGTCAGCGACGTAGAACATCGACGGCTCCCATCCTAGCGAAGAATCGGTTTCAACGAAAGGAATAGTTTCGCGGACGTTTGCCTCTTCATCGTCTAATACGGAATATAGCCGCTTTGCCGCCTGAAGCTTATCGGCATCGGTCGATTTCTCGTCAGTCAGGATCCGGCCGTCGCGGGCAAAGAGGATGCTGTTGCGTACGGTGCGTACGCTGTGTTCAAAGAGCCTTCCCAACGCGAGCATCCGCTCGGCGGAAGGACGCTTAACTTCTGGCACTTGCGCAAGCGCAGCGGCAAGGCGCTCGTTGCCTTTGTGCCATAGGGCGAGTTCTTTTTCTGTTGTTGTTAGCCGCCCTTCAACTTGATCGTCGGGTATCTGGTAGGCGCTGCTGAGGTATTTCCAGCCATTTCCGTAGCGCGTTCCTTCGTAGTATTCGTATTGCGGATGCGGTGGAAGTGGCCATGGGCTATTTGGCAGAACAAGCGGATATGTTGGGCCTATTCGTAGAGGGCCTCCTTGATCAAACCATCTGGCGGAGTGGAAAAGGAACGCTTCGCTCCAATCACTCCAGGCGGCCATAACAGATTCAACGTTCATGCACCCAAAGTCGCGAGCAGCAATGCCCTTTAATGTTGCTTTAATAGATGTCTCGTCAAATTCTTCGGTGAAGGACGCCTTTGCTATTTCGGCGATGAAATTTGGCTGGAAGCCATAGTGGTGCGACTCCATAAGGCCGGCAAGATTCCATTTCTCGTGCGCGTTTCTAAGTGCGCGGTGGCGATCAAGCCATCGGTCAGGAACGGGGACGAACGGGGCAATGCCTAAGTCCCAGGTGCGCCCTCCTGTGTTGGCCATTGAAGTTAGGCGTATTCCTCTACGCGAGATGACATCGGCTTCGCTTTCAAACATTTTGCTGGGGCCGGGGTGGAGAATTGAATAATCGTCGACATTGTCGTTTACCCCGTTGCGCTCTGGGCGCATGTCGCCCATTTCGAATGTGACGTGCACAGTGATATTTGTCGGAATTTTTTCAAGAAGGGCAAGGCGCACATCTTTAGGCTGGGTAGACCAGTTGTATGTCCAGAAAACAATATCGAAGTTGGGGTTATATTTGCGCGTAGCGTCTCTTACGTGTTCAAGCCAGGGAGCCCATTCAAGAGTGGGATAAAAGCCGTTAAGACGTTTCGCGCCGGGAACGCGCTTCCACCAGAAGCCTTTTATGAGAGGATCTTTTGATGTGAATGCAATTGATTCGCCTACGAAGACCATTCCTTTAAGCCCGGGAGCGTTTTTTACGATCGACCCCCACATGCGATCGCAGAACTCCGCGGCGTCTGGGTCATCGGGGTGCATATGGGATGATGCCGCGATCTGGTGCGCGTATATGTAGACATCAAGACCGCGCACGGCGGCGCGCTTGACGAGGTCGGGCATGTCTTCGCGCCCGTTGCGAGTAATGTCGGGCGATTGAGTGACGTAAGTAAGAACGGCATCCATTCCCATGTGAGCGATATGGTCAAGGAATACGTCAGGATATTTGTCTAGCTCCCAGCCGGAGTGTACCATGCGGGGTGAGAACATTCTCGTATACGTTTTCTCGCCTTGTGCTACCGCTGGAAGGCCGCGGAAATTCATAGCATCTTCTAGCCTGTAGCAGCCTTGCGCAGCTTCGCGGGCCGTTGCGCCTGTAATGATTATGCGATCCTTTAAAACTTTTACCCGCGCTGTAAGCTGGCTCTTTTCGGGCGCAATGCCTATAGAGATTGTTTTTGCGCCAGCAGGTGAACGAGAAATTTCGACGACCTCGTTCATGGATTTTGCGAAATAATCGGCAAGGTCGTTAGCAGCATGATAAAACCGCTATAACTAACGCTACGCCACCAGGCAAGCATTTCTTTAATACGTTGGACATAAAATGCCCTTCCACCAAATCTTTGTTAGGTTGGAACGCCAACAAT